>JAZFTN010000125.1:0-15769 GCA_036446715.1 Acidimicrobiia bacterium
GGCACCGAGAAGATCGATCCGGAGAAGATAGAGAGCATCGTCGAGGAGGTATACGACTTCCGTCCTGCTTCCATCATCTCGTCGCTCGGTCTCACCCAGCCTGTCTTCAGCGCGACATCGGCATACGGGCACTTCGGGAGACCCGAGTTCTCATGGGAGAAACTCGACAGGGTCGATGACATCAGGATGGCGGCCGGCCTCTGAAGCACAGCGCTGCCCGTGTCGTGCCCGACATTCCAACCTTTGCCGTCGACGATGGCTTCTGGTATTCCATCCCAGACCATCTCGCCGCAGACATTCAGGTCGGAACGATCGTTCGTGTTCCACTGAGCGGAAGACGTGTGCGCGGCTGGGTGGTCGAGACATCGTCTAATCGTGAAGGCAAACTCAAGGAGATCGCAGGCGTATCAGGTGCGGTTGCGGTGTTCGATGACAAACTGCTGGGGACTCTCCTGTGGGCCGCTCACCACTATGTGGCTCCAGTCTCTGTCCTGTTGGGCAAGGCCACGCCTCCCAACCTTCCCAAGGCGATACCCCATGCCAATCATGACTACCCGGAAGCTCATCCCGGAGACCACCCGATTCTCGACCTGGCAGTGGCCGCCGCGGCCGGAGAGAGAAGACCCTCTCGTGTTGTGCTCGGACAGTGGCAACACCTTGACTGGTTGGACTCACTTGCTCCGATACTGAAGGACGGACGCTCGGCACTGATCATCGCCGCCTCGGCTGCCGAGGTGGATCGGATCTGTCGTCGTGCTCTCCCAATTTACGGTGAGGCATTGGTGGAGATCGCCTCGATGAGCGATGCAGACCTCACCCGAGGATGGGAGTCCGCGCAGTCTCCGGGAAGGATCGTGGTCGGCACGCCCCGCGTTTCGACATGGGCGGTTGGCGCCCTGGCGATGTTTGTAGTTCTCGAAGAGGGGAGGAGGGCCATGAAAGACCGTCAGACCCCGACTATCCATGTCCGAGAGGTGGTCCGGAAACGTGCGCTCATCGAGGGTTGCGCGTTGGCTTTCTTCGGCCCCACTCCAAGCGTGGAGGCGCTTTCGGCAGGTGCCGAGGTGATCCGGGTGGGGAATCGAGCCTGGCCTTTGGTGGAGATAGTCGACCGATCGGACGAGGCTCCGGGTTCGGGGCAACTCTCCAGCAGAGTTATCGCCGCGATCCGGGCCATGGTGGACTCAGGGGAGGATTCCTTCGTTTTCGCGAGTCACCGAATGATCGATCGGATCGTGAGAGAGATCAATGCCCGCCTCGGCGCCCCTGTCGCAGGCATCGTCTCGACAGCGAGTCCGGTGACGGTCGGAACGGAAAGAGATCTCGCCGGGCTCAGGCCCGTATCGCTGACGATCGCCACAAACGTAGATGGCATGCTGATGGGCGCCGGTTACCGGGCAGGCGAGGAGGCGTTGCGCCAACTCGCCAGACTGGCCAATTCGCTCAAGTCCGGATCGGGGCATCGGATGATGGTCCAAACGTTCGACGTTGCCGGCCCTCTTGTGGAGACATTGCGCAAAGGTGATCCGATCCCTTACCTGGAACGGGTTCTCGTCGAACGCGCCAAAACAGGTATGCCACCGTCTACCGCCATGATTGCAGTCGAGGTACGAGGAGAACTGCCGGACGGACTCGATCTCGAGCTCAGAGAGCTGCCGGCTGCGTCGGTAATGGGGCCAATCGAGGTCGAGGAAGGGCGACGCTGGCTGGTGCAGGGCGACCTCGAGAAGGCCAGACCGGGTTTACGACAGATGGCGAGAAGATGGCGCGACTCCGGCGCCACCGTTCGAATAGACGCGGACCCGATTGACTTCTAGTACACACCATTACCGTTCTGACACCTCTACGCTGCCCCGCCGGGACCCTTCCGTGATCCACTGAACGATGGCTACTTATCCAATTCGAACCTATGGCGACCCTGTCCTCCGGATGGAGGCGAAACGGGTGATTGACATCGACTCCACCGTGCACACACTGGTCCGGGACATGATCGAGACCATGTACAACGCCCCGGGGGTGGGGCTCGCAGCCAACCAGATCGGTATCCCACGCCGTGTGGCGGTCTTTGATGTCCAGGACGAGCTGGGTCCACGCGTGATGATCAATCCGGAGGTCATCGAGACCAGCGGCGAATGGGAGTTCGAGGAGGGTTGTCTGTCCATTCCCAACAGGTACTGGCCCATCACGAGACCCGCGTTTGCCCGTGTGAAGGCTCTCGATCTCGACGGCAACGAAATCGAGCTGGCCGGTGACGGGATTGTTGCCCGGGTCCTTCTCCATGAGGTCGATCATCTCGACGGGTTGTTACTGATGGACCGGCTCCCCAAACGTGTTCGCAAGCACGCGCTGAAGGAGTTGCGAGACGAAGCGCTGGGAACGGAATGAGTCGAATTGTCTTTCTCGGGACCCCCGAGGCTGCTGTTCCGACTCTTGCCACGCTCAGCAGGGAGTTCGATGTGGGTCTCGTGATCACCCGACCAGATCGACCCAAGGGGCGTTCGGGGACACCGACGCCACCGGCGGTCAAGATGTTCGCTCTGGACGCGGAGCTGAGGTTTGCCCAACCGTCCACATCCGCAGAGTTGGTCTCGGCCATCGAGAACGCAGGGAAGTTCGACGTCGGGGTGGTCGTGGCCTACGGCCGGATACTCGACTCTGCTGTGTTGGCCTTGCCAGCGGCCGGGTTTGTCAACCTGCACTTCTCGCTTCTGCCCCGCTGGCGCGGTGCGGCGCCCGTTGAGCGAGCCCTCATGGCTGGAGACACAATGACCGGTGTGACCGTGATCAAGATCGATGAGGGTCTCGACACCGGGCCCGTTCTGACCGCTCAGGCCGTGGATATCAGTCCTGATGAGAATGGGGGAGAGCTCACAGGTCGGCTTGCAAATCTCGGGGGGAGGCTCATGGTCACAGTCCTGGCTGCCTACATGAGTGGGTCGGTTGCGGCGGTGGATCAGAGCGACGAAGGGGCGACCTATGCGACCAAAATCTCGGCTGACGACCGTATGTTGGCCAACTCATCCTCTGCAACCGAATTTGTCAACCGGGTACGTGCTCTTGCGCCTAGTCCGGCGGCCACGATCGAGATAGACGGCCAGGCACACAAGATCCTCGAGGCACGCCCACACGATTATGCGCCTGACGACGGAACGTGGGTTGTGGTCGATGATGTCCCTGTGCTCGGTGTTGGCGGCGAGGGTGTCGAGTTGGTCTCGTTACAGCCATCAGGCAAGACGCCCCGGTCGGGGGAGGACTGGGTCAGGGGGAGACGCCTGGAGGCTGGTGTCTTCTCTTGAGCCTCACGGGTGACCGAAGAGATCTGGGGGCAATCGCGCGAGGTGGCACCGGGTGGACCAGCATCGCTCATACACTTCATACCCAGTGAGCATCAAGATTGCACCGTCACTCCTCGCAGCAGATTTCAGGCGACTCGAGTCTGAGATAAAGAGGATCGAAGCGCACGTCGACTGGTTGCATCTCGACGTCATGGACGGACATTTCGTCCCGAACATCTCCTTCGGGATACCGGTCATCGAGGGCATTCGGGGAGTCACGGACCTCTATTTCGACTGTCATATGATGACGACCAACCCTGACAGCTATCTGGAGGAGTTCGCCAGGGCAGGAGTGAACCTCTTGTCGATGCACATCGAGGCGATCCCCGATCCGACCGGACCGGCCGAGCGCGTCAAAGAGGCGGGGCTCGATTTCGGTCTGGTCATCAATCCGATCACCCCCTTTGAGGGAATCGCCCCATTTGTGGAGTTGTGTGATCTTGTGGTGGTGATGTCGGTGGAGCCAGGCTTTGGCGGCCAGTCTTTCATGCCCGAGGTCCTCCCCAAGGTCGAAGCGGCCAGAGAATGGGTTGAGGATCGCGGTTTGACAGCCGATATTCAGGTCGACGGGGGTATCACACCCGAGAATGCACGACTGGTCACCGAGGCCGGAGCAAACGTGTTGGTTGCGGGATCTGCCATATTCGGAGCAGAGGATCCCACGTCGGCGGTAGAGAAGATGAGAAGGGCAGTGGAAAGTTAGATGAGCGAACGTGTCCTGGTAGCGGACGACGACCCGGACATCTTGACGGTGGTCAAGATCAATCTCGAGCTCGACGGGTTCGAGGTGGATACTGCTGTCGATGGCGAGGACGCGATACAGAAGGCAACCTCCACTCCGCCAAACGTGATCGTTCTCGACATCATGATGCCGCGGATGGATGGGCTGACAGCCTTGCATCGTCTCCGCAGCCAGGCGGCGACAGCCAACATTCCGATCATCCTTCTGACTGCCCGCGGACTGCCCGAGGACAGGGTGCGTGGCCTCGAGCTCGGCGCCGATGATTACATCACCAAGCCATTCGACATCACGGAGTTGGCCGCCAGAGTCAGGGCCGTCCTTCGAAGAACTCAGGCAGCTCGGGACCTATCACCTCTCACCGGTCTTCCGGGTAACTTCAGGATCACAGCCGAGGTGGAGGATTGCATCCGCGATGGGCGTGAGTTTGCCCTGGTGCACGGTGATCTCGACAACTTCAAGGCCTTCAACGATCATTACGGATTCATGCGCGGCGATGAGGTGATCCGCTTCTGCGCATCGAGCTTCATCGAGGCGTCAGAGAGTCTCGGGATGGAGGGCACTTTCGTCGGGCACATCGGGGGAGACGACTTCGTGGCCATCATCCCCCCGGAGATGGCTGAGGCGTTTGCCAAAGAAGTCATCGAGCGATTCGACGACGGGATACTGGACCTCTACGACACCGCAGACGCTCTCCGCGGCTACATCGAGGTGATTGATCGTCGTGGCGAGCGTTACGCCTTCCCCGTTGTATCGCTGTCCCTGGGTGTAGCGTCTACCGAAGTTCGAGAGATCGGCACCCAATGGGAGGCGTCGGCGATAGCGGTGGAAATGAAAGAGTTCGCGAAAAAGCAGCAAGGCTCGACATACCGCATCGATCGCCGCACGGCGTAGGTGGTCGACGACCGCCACATGCAACGCGCCATCGAACTGGCGCGACCCCATAAGACTCACCCCAATCCACGCGTGGGTGCCGTTGTCGTCGATAGCTCAGGTCGGATCATTGGCGAGGGTGCGCATCTCGGGGTCGGAGAGGATCACGCCGAGGTGGTGGCTTTGCGGGCTGCCGACAAGGCATCAGTCGGATCCACCTTGTACGTCACTTTGGAGCCCTGCACCCACCACGGACGCACACCGCCATGTGTTGAAGCGGTCATCGCAGCGGGTGTTTCCCGGGTTGTCGTCGGGGTGGGTGACCCCGATGTGAGAGTCGCAGGAGCCGGGATCGCCCGTTTACGTGCCGCCGGACTCGAAGTGGTCGAGGGGGTTCTCGATGCTGAGATTCGAGAGGTGGACCCTGGCTATTTCCACCACCGGCAGACAGGTCTGCCAAACGTGATCCTCAAATATGCCATGACGCTGGACGGCGCGGTCGCGGCCATCGATGGAACATCGCAGTGGATCACCTCCGAGGAGGCCCGAACAGATGCCCATCGTCTGCGTGCTAATGCAGATGCTGTTGTGGTTGGAGCCGGGACACTGCGAACCGATGATCCCCGGCTGAGTGTCCGCATTCAGGGCTATGAGGGTTCTCAGCCTGTCCCGGTGGTTGTTGCCGGCACCGGCGATCTTCCCAAAACTGCACGAATTTGGGACAGAGAGCCGCTGGTGTTGTCAACCACAGATCGCAGCGTGCCTTCCGGTCGGGTGGTTCATGTCGAGGGGGCTGACGGTCTCCCGGATCCGACGTCGGCGTGCCGCGTCCTTTCTGATCTCGGTTACCTCGATGTCCTGGTCGAGGGTGGTGCAAGGCTGACAGGGGAGTGGTGGCGAGCCGGCGTTGTCAATCGCGGGGTGGTCTATATCGGTGCGATGGTCGGCGGCGGCAGCGGAATCAGCCCACTCGCCGGTGGGTTCAACACCATCGAAGACGCGGCAGTTGTGTCGTTGACCGGAGTGCGTAGCCTGGGCCCCGACTATCGAATCGACTTCGAGCTGAAGTAGGCAATGTTCACAGGAATCGTCGAACAAATCGGATCCGTCTCAGACATCACCGAACATTCCGATGGGCGCAGGCTGGTCCTGTCCGGCAAGGGTCTCGTCGATTTGAGCGTGGGAGCTTCAATCGCGGTAAACGGCGTCTGCCTGACTGCCGTGAAGGTGGATGGCGAGAGCGTGACGGTTGACGTGATCGGAGAGACCTTGAATCGGACCAACCTGAGCAATGTCGAGCCAGGCGAGAATGTCAATCTGGAAATGCCAATGCGTGCCGACGGCCGGTTCGATGGCCACATCGTCCAGGGTCATGTCGATGGCGCGGGTGTAGTCACCGCTATCACCCACGACGACAGGGGAACGGTGATGACCATCGAGCCGCCACCGGCTCTGATGCCGTACATCATCGAGAAAGGCTCGATCACGGTCGATGGCGTGAGCCTGACAGTCGCCTCCCTGACCGAGGAGTCGTTCTCGGTTGCCCTGATCCCGCACACCCTCGAAGTCACAACTCTCGGTTTGCGCAAGCCCGGCGACACCGTAAACCTGGAGAACGATGTGATTGCCAAGTACGTGGAGAGAATGCTGGAAGCCAGAGAGTGACGTTTACACCGATCAAAGAAATCATCGAGGCCATCTCCCAGGGGTCGATGGTGGTAATGGTCGATGACGAGGACCGTGAGAACGAAGGCGACCTCATCCTTGCCGCCGAAGACGCCACGCCGGACAAGATCGGCGTGATGCTCCGACATACCAGCGGCATCATCTGTCTCCCCATTGTCGGCGAGCGTCTCGACGAGCTCGATCTTCCAATGATGGTTGCCAAAAACACCGATGTGCGCCGAACCGCCTTCACTGTCTCGATCGATGCCGCCGAGGGCACCACCACTGGCATCTCGGCCGCCGACCGTTGCCGAACCATCATGACGGTCCTCGACCCTGACACCAAGCCGGGGGACCTGGCGCGGCCGGGTCACATGTACCCCCTGCGGTACGAGCCAGGCGGTGTGATGAAACGGGCCGGTCACACCGAGGCCGCAGTGGACCTTGCCCGTCTTGCCGGCAAGTACCCGGCCGGGGTCCTCGCGGAGATCATGAATGACGACGGCACCGTGGCACGGCTTCCCGAACTCGAGCGTTTTGCCAAAGAACACGAACTTGCCATGGGGAGCATTGCCGATCTGATCGCGTATCGGCGTGAGACGGAGAAGTTGGTGGAGCGTGTGGTGGAAGCCCGGGTCCCGACAGATCATGGAACATTCACCGCAGTGGGCTATCGCTCGTTGATCGACGACCGTCAGCACATGGCCCTGGTCATGGGCGAGATAGGGGACGGCGAGGCCGTCCTCACGCGTGTCCATTCTGAATGCTTGACCGGAGATGTGTTCGGAAGTCTTCGTTGTGATTGTGGACAGCAGTTGGACGAAGCCCTGGATCGGATAGCCAAAGAAGGACGGGGAGTCGTTCTCTACATCAGAGGCCACGAAGGGAGGGGCATCGGGCTGCTTCACAAGCTGGCGGCTTACCGGCTTCAGGATGAGGGTCTCGACACCGTGGACGCCAATGTGAATCTCGGGCTGCCGGTTGATTCACGCGACTATGGGGTCGGTGCCCAGATCCTCTACGACCTTGGCGTCCGGTCGATGCACCTGATGACCAACAATCCGACAAAGAGAGCCGGAATCGAAGGTTACGGGCTCTCCATCCTTTCCCAAATCCCTCTGTCGGTGGAGGCCAACGACGAGAACCGCAAATACCTCCAAACCAAGGTGAGTCGACTCGGTCACCAATTCGCCAGGGACGAAGAGGAGTGATCGTCGAAGGGGTGACAGACGGCGCCGGCCTCCACATTGGCTTGGCGGTGGCGTCCTGGAACCAGAGAATCACCGATCGTCTCCTGGATGGCGCCGAGTCACGCTGTGAGGAACTGGGCGTGTCGGAGGTCACTGTGCTGCGTGTGCCCGGAGCCCTCGAGCTTCCTCTGGCGGCCAAGGCCCTCATTGACCAGGGATGCAACGCCGTCGTGGCCATCGGCACGATTGTGAAGGGCGACACGGATCACTACGAGATTGTCGTGCGTGAGTCGACGTCAGGAATCACGAGGGTTGCCCTCGACAGTGGAGTGCCGGTGACAAACGCCATTCTCGCTGTCCACGACTACGGCGACGCCGTCGAACGATCCGATCGAGGCGATGCCAACAAAGGCGTCGAAGCGGTGGACGCGGCGATTTTGACCGCAACCGCTATTGCCAGACTGGAGAGTCCCTGAGTGGCGCCACTCAGTCGTCGAATGTGGGCTCGGTCCGGTTCGCTGGTATCCTCTTCGGAACAACACATAGCAAGAGCGGAAGCTGCTGCTTCCCCACCTGGCCGCAGACCTCGAGAGCAATCCCGAATCGCGCGAGCCGCGGTTACCAGAGAACCGGGACTACCGGTGTGTGCAGCAGGTGTTCGCCTGCTGTTTTTTATTGGCTACCTATAGGAGGTATCGGCATCAGCGAGCTGCGCGTGAATGGTGCCATACGAGCCAAAGAGGTTCGTGTGGTCGCACCAGATGGAGAGCAGATCGGAGTGAAGAAACTCAATGAGGCGTTATGGCTTGCGGAGCAACTAGACCTTGACCTTGTCGAGGTGGCTCCCACGGCGACGCCGCCGGTTTGCAGGTTGATGGACTATGGAAGATACAAATACGAACAGTCCGTCAAGCAACGCGAGGCTCGAAAGAGTCAGACTCGCACGACGATCAAGGAGCTCCGCATGCGCGTGCGCATCGGTGACCACGATTTCGATATCACCCGACGCAAAGCTCAGGAGTTTCTCCAGAACTACGACAAGGTCAAAATGACCATCAGATTCCGCGGCAGAGAAAACGAGCGACCCTCTTTCGGGAAAGACCTCATGGATCGACTGGCGGCCGACCTTGCCGAGTTCGGAACTGTGGAGCAGGCCCCGAAAGTGGAAGGCGGCTCGATGACGATGGTGCTGGCTCCCATGAGGCGGATCAAGGCTCCAGCTGTGAAGAAAAAAGAGAAGCAGGAAGAGGAATAGGAGGACGCCGTGCCAAAGATGAAGACACACAGCGGCGCCAAGAAACGCATCAAAGTGACCGGCACCGGCAAACTCATGCGCCGTCAGGCCGGCCGTGGCCATCTTCGCCTTGCCAAAGGCAAGTCCACGTATCGGCGCAGGTCCGGAGAAGTCGAGATGGCTCCCGGCGACGCCAAGGTCATCAAGAAACAACTTGGTCGTTGAGGGGGGTATGAGATGACTCGCGCAAGGCGTGCGGTGTACGCAAAGAAGTCACACAAGAAGGTTCTCGATCGTGCGAAGGGATACAAGGGCGCCCGCAGTCGCCGCTATCGCACGGCGAACGAGCAGGTCATGCATGCAATGCAGGACGCATACCGCGATCGTCGCGCCCGCAAGGGCGAGTTTCGGAGGCTCTGGATCTCCAGGATCAACGCGGCCGCCCGTTTGAACGGCTCTACCTACAGCCAGTTCATCGCCGGATTGAAGGCCCACGATGTCGAAGTCGATCGCAAAATGCTGGCCGAGATGGCCGTCAGCGATCCCGACACCTTTGCCCAATTGGTAGAGGTGTCAAAGCGGAGCTGACCACGGTCGGAGATACACCATGGAGCCGGTCCGCAACCACCGCAACAAACACGTGGTGGAGGCGGCCCGGCTTCATCGCGCCAGATACCGCAGGGAGCGGCGTCAAACCATCATCGAAGGTCCCAAGCTGCTTGCCGAGGCTCTCCAGGCCGGTGTGATGGTGGACACCGTCTTCTCATTGCCGACAGACGACACGACCGCCTCTCTATGCGCGGATAGCGGTCTGTCGCTCTTGCCCGTTGACAAAAGGGCCCTTGGCCGTGTGGCGGGGACCGATACGCCAAGGGGTCCCATCGCCGTTATCGACATACCGGAGGACTCGCTGCCTGGAGGGAGGAACGTAGTGGTTTCGGTCGGCGTGTCCGATCCGGGCAACGTCGGAACCCTTCTGCGAACAGCAGCGGCTTTTGGCTGGTCCTACGCGTACACGGCCGGCTCCGCCGATCCGTGGGCCCCGAAGGCACTGCGGGCAGGCGCCGGCGGACAGTTCCACACCACCGTGATGAGGATCGACGACCTCGACCCCCTAGAGGCCTGGAGAACAGTGGCGACTGTGGTCGAAGGAGGAGTTGGTCCTGATCAGATCGATGGATCGCCCCTTGCAGTTCTCGTGGGGGAGGAGGCGGCAGGATTGCCGGACGAGGTCGTCGCGACAGCAGCCTGGCGGGTCACGATTCCAATGAGCGGCTCTACGGAGAGCCTCAATGCTTCGGTGGCCGCCGGCATAGTCGTCTACGAGCTCTCCAAACGATCAGGTCAGAGCCCAGACCGGGTCTAACCTGCCACCGGTAGTGGATTCGATCTCAACACTGGACCGGGCAATCTCCCAGGCCCCCGCAGCGGTCGCTGCCGTGGCCTCCCTGGAGGACTTGACGCTGCTCGAATCATCTCTCCTCGGCAAGAACTCACCGGTTGGAGAGATCCGCCGCGGCATGGGCAAGCTCGACCCTCGGGACAGACCGAAAGTCGGGGCCAAGCTGAATGAGGCAACGGAGACGATCACCGCGCTATTAACCAGCCGCCGGGCGGAACTCGAGGATGACGATGAGGGACGACGACTGCTCGAAGAGTCGATTGATGTCACTCTCGAGTCGGTGACTTTTCCAAAGGGCTCGCTCCATCTCATCCAGCAGACGATCGACGAGGCAGTGGACATCTTTGTCGGGCTCGGATATCGGGTGGCGTCGGGCCCCGAGGCCGAGCTCGCCTGGTACAACTTCGACGCACTCAACACTCCGTTGACCCATCCATCTCGTCTCGAGTCCGACACCATGTATCTCGATTGGGGCGACCCCGACGACGAGGTCTTGCTCCGAACCCACACGTCGCCGGTCCAGGCACGATGGATGGAGAACAACGACCCACCCGTGTACATCGTGGTCCCGGGTCGGACTTATCGAACCGACACTGTTGATGCCACTCACCTGCCCGTGTTTCACCAGATCGAAGGTCTTGCGGTTGACACCGACATCAAGTTCGGAGATCTCAAAGGGACGCTGCTTCACTTCGCCAGGGAGTTCTTCGGGCCACAGTCGACGGTCCGGATGAGACCTCATTTCTTTCCCTTCACCGAGCCCAGTGCCGAGCTAGACGTCTCCTGTTTTGCCTGTGACGGAGGTGAACCAGGGTGTCGGGTTTGCGGCGGGTCTGGGTGGGTCGAGTTGCTCGGATGTGGGATGGTCGATCCCAATGTGCTCGAAGCCGTTGGATATGACCCCGCGCAACTGACCGGGTTTGCCTTCGGGGTGGGTGTGGAGAGGCTTGCCATGGTCCGCCACGGGATAAATACCGTCAAACACTTCATAGACAACGACGTTCGATTTCTGGAGCAGTTCTAGTGAAAGTTCCGCTGGTCTGGCTCCAGGAGTTCATAGATCTTCCCACTACCGATGTGGAGGAGTTGAGCTATGCATTTGACATGCTCGGTCTCACCGTTGAGGGCGTTGAAGAGCTCCGGGCCGACTGGTCCGAAGTCGTGGTTGGAAAGGTTCTCGAGATCGCCCCGCATCCCGACGCCGACAAGATCCGGGTCTGTCAGGTTGACACCGGCAGCGGCCCGACCCAGATCATCTGCGGCGCTTGGAACTTCGAAGCCGAAGCGATGGTCACGGTCGCGGCACCCGGAGCAACTCTTCCCGGCGCCTTCGAGATCGGCCGACGAACCATCCGGGGCGTTGAGTCAAACGGAATGATCTGCTCAGAACGGGAACTCGGTCTCGGTGATGATCACGCCGGCATCCTCGTCCTCGACGGGGATCCGGAGATCGGGACCCCATTTGCCGACATCATCGAACTTCCCGACCTGGTCTTCGATCTGGAGATCACTCCGAATCGACCCGACGCCATGTCGATGCTCGGTGTGGCCCGTGACCTCGCCGCCCATTTCGATGTCGAGCATCGCATGCCCGAGATACAGATGAGCACCGTGGACGGGTCAACGGAGATCACGGTGCAGGTCGACGATCCTGTCGGTTGCAGACGCTTCACTGCCCGGGAGATCACGGGGGTGACAGTGGGTCAAAGTCCGTTCAACATCCGACACCGTCTTCACAAGATCGGTGTCCGCTCGATCTCCAACGTCGTCGACACCACCAACTACGTCATGTTCGAGTTGGGTCATCCCCTTCATGCCTTCGACGCAGACTCGATTGCCGGTGCCCGTTTGGTCGTCAGGCGGGCGTCGGTAGGGGAGATGTTGGTGACCCTCGATGACGAAGAGAGGGCTCTGTCGCCGGAAGATCTGATCATCTATGACGACGACGGCCCAACCTCGATGTCGGGAACGATGGGGGGTGCGCGAAGCGAGGTTTCGGGGACAACGAAGAGGGTTCTTATGGAGGCCGCCTCGTGGGACCCGCCGACGATCATGTACATGTCCCGTCGCCACGACCTCAGGTCAGAGGCCTCCACCCGCTTTGAACGCGGAGTGGACCCCAATCTGGCCGATATTGCCAATCAACGTGCCAGCGCCATGGTTGCCGCCCTTACGGGCGGTGAGATTCTCGATGGAGCTGTTGATGTGGTCGGCACGCCGGCGGCACCGGCGGTTGTCGAACTTCGACTGTCGGAGGTCGAGCGTCTTCTTGGCTCGGGTTTCACGGTGGACTCGGTGTCAGCGATTCTCAGTCGTCTTGGGATGGGTGTTGAGGGCTCCGACCCCATGATCGTGACCGTTCCGACATATCGACCGGATGTGACGCGGGCTGCGGATCTGATCGAGGAGGTAGCCAGGATTCACGGGTTCGACAATTTCGAGGCGACGCTTCCTTCGGGGCCTTCCGGTGGTCTCACTCCCGAGCAGCACCGGCAGCGAACCCTACAGATGGCCCTCACCGGGGCCGGGCTCCACCAGGCAGTGAATCTTCCTTTCGTCAGCGTCGATGATGTGGCTCACTTCGGGTCCGGGCCGGCAGAGTCGGAGCTTCTCACGGTCAAGAATCCTCTTCGAGAAGAGGAGAGCAAACTTCGCCCGACCATGCTGCCGGGCCTGCTGGATGCCATTCGCTACAACATCGGCCACGGCGCAAGATCGGTCGGGTTGTTCGAGATAGGGAAGGTGTTCTCCTCCGATCCGGATGAGGAGGACCCCCGGCTGCCTGCCCAACCTGACAGGGTTGCGTGGGCTGTGGTGGGTGACGTCGGCACTCAGACATTGGACGGATCGTTCGTCAAGGCGAACGGTGCCGCCTCTCTGGCGTTGTGGCGTCGGGTTGCGAAAAGCCTTGGTCTGAACGAAGTTGAGATTCGGACTTCCTCTGCTCCGGGATTTCACCCCGGGCGGACTGCGGAGATCCTCATCGCGGGAGTACCGGTCGGATATGTGGGCGAGATCAGCCCCCGTGTCGGTCGCGCGTTCGAGATCACCGACCGGGTAGCGGTGGCCGAACTGGATCTCACACCGCTGTTGACACCGGTGAGCCCGGTCCAGGCGAAGATGCCCTCGGTGTTCCCGTTCATCGAGTTCGATCTGTCGTTTCTGGTGGACTCGTCACAGAACGTCTCAGAGCTGTTGGCCGTCATGCGGAGCGCCGGTGGTGATCTGATTGAGACCGAGCGTGTGTTTGATGAGTTCGTCAGTCCTGATCTAGGGGACAAGAAGGCGGTCGCCGTTCGATATCGGCTTCGAGCGAGTGACCGAACCCTGACCAATGATGACGCCGGTCCCATACGGGCGGCGATGATCGATGCAGCTCAGAAGACGGGTGCCGTTCTTCGTGGAGCCTGATGACCGACCGTCTCCCAGATCTCCTCGCCGGACCTCCAGAAATTGCAGCTCCGAGATTGCTTGGAGCGCATCTCGTGTCGGAGATCGACGCCAGGACGGTTCGGGTTCGGATCACCGAGGTCGAGGCATACAAGGGTGCTGACGATCCGGCTTCTCACGCCTATCGGGGCCAGACCGAGCGAAACGCCTCGATGTTCGAAAGACCGGGCACGCTTTATGTCTACCGGTCCTACGGAATTCACAATTGTGCCAACACCGCGTCAGGGCCGGTAGGGACGGGCTGGGGGATTCTCATCCGAGGGGGCGAGATCATCGAGGGGTTGGGAATTGCCCAGGCACGACGACGTCGCAGCGATGAGCTGACCAATGGACCGGGCAAGCTATGTGAGGCTCTGGGCATCGACACCGATCACAACGGCTGCTATCTGTTCGATGCCAGGTCGTCCATCCGTCTGGAGCCGGGAGAACCACCCGAACTCGTTCTGTCAACGCCACGGGTCGGGATCTCCAAGGCCAGGGAACGGCCATGGCGGTTCGTGGCGGCCACCTCGGCCGGCGTACCGTAGAGTCCGCCCGTGGCAAACTGCCCCTTCTGTGGAGAGTCCAACGACGACGGAGCCAAGTTCTGCGCCAATTGTGGTCGAGAACTGAGCGAGCGCTGCCCTAACTGCAGCGCCGAGTTGCCGGGAGAAGTCGCTTTTTGTCCATCTTGCGGGACATCTCTCAACGTCATTCCCACCCAAGAGCGTCGATTCATAACGGTGGTGTTTGTCGATCTAGTTGGGTTCACTGCCGAGTCAGACGAAGCCGACCCAGAGGACGTTCATGCTCGTCTGGTGCCTTATCACCAGAGAGTCCGAAGCGAGATAGAGAGCTACGGCGGCACCGTCGAGAAACTCATCGGTGACGGCGTCATGGCGGTCTTTGGTGTCCCCGTTGCCCACGAAGACGACCCGGAGCGTGCGGTGCGCGCCGCGCTGCGCATACAGGCGGGCGTCGATGAGTTGAACGAGGAACACGAAGGTCTGTCGCTGGTGGTGCGTATCGGCATCAATTCAGGCGAGGCGATGGTTACTACCGGAGGACAGGGGGAGAAGATCGTCGGTGACGTGGTGAACACCGCGTCTCGTCTCGAGTCGATTGCGCCATCTGGCGGCGTGGTGGTGGGGGAGACGACCCACCGGGCTACCGAACTTCTGATCGTTTATGTAGACATGGAGTCCGTCGAAGTGAAGGGCAAGTCGAAACCGCTGTCTGTCTGGCGCGCTGTTGAGCCGAGGGGCCGCTACGGAATCGATGCTGCCTTCGAATCGGTGACGCCTTTCCTGGGTCGTGAGTCGGAAATGACGCTGCTGAAGGAGACGTTCAAGCGTGTCCTCGAGGATGGGGCCCTACAGCTCGTCACAGTCGCGGCACCCCCTGGTGTGGGTAAGTCGCGTCTTATCAACGAGTTCTGGCATTGGGCCGACGATCAGCCGGAGATCGTTTGGTGGCGTCAGGGCCGGTGCCTTCCATATGGAGAGGGGATCACTTTCTGGGCGCTTGGCGAGATCGTGAAAGGCCAGACCGGGATCAGAGAGTCGGACGATGCCAAGACTGCAAGCGAGAAGCTGGCGATCGCTCTCGAAGGCGCTTGCCCATTACGGGGCAAGCCATTCTTTTGGCGGCCTGGGACGCGACCGGGAGGCTGAGGAGCACGCCGAGCAAGCCAGGGCCATATACGATCGTCTTGGTGCTGTCTCGATGATTGCTGATATGTACGGCGAGTCGGATCAGGCAGCGGCCCTGTAGACCGACCGGCGTGTCGTAGATTCTCCGTCGTGGGGAACTTCAAATTCTGTGGACAATCGAATATTGACGATGCCAGATTCTAAGCCAACTGCGGCCGTGACCTAGGCGACGATTGCCCCTATTGTGGTG
>JAZFTN010000126.1:0-7709 GCA_036446715.1 Acidimicrobiia bacterium
TCTGCTCGAAGGTGGGGCAGACTTGCGCACAGTCCAGGACCTATTGGGACACACTGATTTGGCGACCACCCAGATCTACACTGCTGTGACCCGTCAGCATCTGAGAGGAACCTATGACCGAAGCCACCCGAGAGCCTGAGAAGAATCAGGTCGAGGGTCTGTGGGAAGTCTTCAAGGCTTCCGGTGATGCTGATGTCCGTGAACGACTGATTCTCCACTATTCGCCCCTGGTGAAATATGTGGCTGGAAGGGTTGGTGCCGGTCTTCCCCGCTCGGTCGATCAGAACGACCTCGCCAGTTACGGACTTTTTGGGCTCATCGACGCGATCGACAAGTTCGAGCCTGAGCGTGGTTTCAAGTTCGAGACCTATGCGATCAACCGCATCAAGGGAGCGATTCTCGACGAGCTGAGGGCTCTCGACTGGGTGCCCAGGTCGGTGCGCTCGCGGGCGCGTCGGATCGAGTCGGCGGTCGTCGACCTGGAGCACAAGCTGAAGAGGACTCCGACTGAGGAGGAGCTTGCTCTCCAAGTCGAGATGGATGTCTCCGAGCTCCGCGACGCTCTCGCCGAGATCGGCCGGTCAGGCATCGCCGCGCTCGACGAGTTTGTCTCCGGTGACTCCCAGACATCGATGGGCGAGATGCTCGCCGACCCCGCCGGTATCTCACCCGAGGTTGCATTCCAGTCGGAGGAGACGCGGAGAGGCCTGGCCGATGCAGTAAACAGACTTCCGGATCGGGAGCGACTCGTCGTGACCCTCTACTACTACGAGGGGATGACCCTCGCTGAGATCGGTGGTGTGCTCGGAGTAACCGAGTCCCGGGTCTGTCAGATACACGCCAAGACGATGATGTCTCTCCGCAACCGTCTCGGCGACCCCGCCTGGGGATAACTCAGAACCTTTGTGAAGATTTACGCGGGTATAGCCCGCGCGAATCTTCACAAAGCGATCGTTGTGGTGGCGGATAGTTCGTCGAGGGCGAGGAACGCCTCATAGTCCCCAGGGTGGTCGATCATGACCAGCGCGAGGGCCATTTCGAATCTGGCCTCCGGCGCCCTTTCCTGATCCAAGACGTCGATCAGTCGTTTCCGAGCCCGCTTGCCGGTCGCACGCGCAAGGGCCCAGGCGGCGTGACTTCTGATCATGGAGGAGCGGTGCGAGAGATGGCGCTCAATGGCTTCGAGGACCGACGCCTCTCTCGAATTGCCGGCAGCCACAAGAAGGTTGCGTCTGATGAATCTGCCGTCCCGGCGGGGCACATACCACCAGGAGAATCGGTCCAGCAGTTGCTCGTCCGCCATCTCGAGCAACTCTGTAAAGGGCAGGCGGAGTGGCTTGTTTCCAACGTTCTCGAGAGTCTTTCCACCCGGCGGACATGAAGTGAGACAGTCGTCACAGCCGTAGATACGTCGGCCAAGCGTTGGTCGGATCCAGTGGGGGAGTGACCCCGCTGTTTGTAACATCGCGGAGAGACAGCGGCGTGTGTCGATACCGTCAGGTGTGATGGCATCGGTGGGACAGGCCGGGATGCAGGCAACACATGTGCCGCACCCTCGACTCATCGGACTGGTTGGCTCCAACTTGATGTCGGTGACCACGGTTCCGAGCAGCATCCAGGGGCCGTCGCCTGGTGCCAGCAGCATCGTGCTCTTCCCGATCCAACCCACACCAGATCGGGCAGCAGCGGTGCGATCGACCAAACGGTTGTCATCAATCAGCACTTCCGTGTTGCCGCCCAGCGCCTCTATCTGGTGAGCTATCTCACCGGTCACTGAGCGGACAGCCTCGTAGTGGTCGCCCGTGGCAAAACGAGCGACGATGGCGCCTGTTGGGGCGGGGCCCGAAGAGGAGGCGAGATAGTTGACACCGATAACGATCACGCTGCGAGCCCAGGGGAAGCTCCGACGGATGTCGGTTGCGACCTCGGGCTCGTCATATGTGAACCTGAGCGACCCGGACAGACCTGAAGTCTTGTGATTGCGCAACGTGTTCAGCGCCTCGGTGAATGGCTCTGCGCTCGTCACCCCGAACGAAGACGCACCGTGGCGTGCTGCCAGCTCACGGAGTTGGGCTGCTGTTGTGGCGACGGCGGTGTCGATTACCCAAGAGTACGGGGGTTCCTTACAATTCGTCCCATAACGCACGCTCGTCAACCCCTCACTGGTCGATGGAGTCATCGAGACTCCTCGATAGAGGGCATTTGGAAACAAATGGGGCCAGGCCCTGCGGGCGGAGGAACCTAACCAGAAAGGAGCTACTTGTGACTGAAGTCACAATGAAGCAACTCTTGGAGGCCGGTGTGCATTTCGGCCACCAAACCAGACGTTGGAACCCAAAAATGCGCCCCTATATCTACGGGGAGCGCAATGGGATCCACATCATCGATCTTCGCCAGACGGTCACTCAGGTAGCCGAAGCGGTCGACTTTGCCCGCGACGTTGCAGTCGAAGGCGGTTCGGTGCTCTTCGTGGGTACCAAGAAGCAGGCCCAGACGGCGGTGGCCGAGCACGCGACTCGATCCGGCCAGCCCTATGTGAACTATCGATGGCTTGGCGGGATGCTCACCAACTTCACGACTATCCAGAAGCGCATCTTCTATATGAGAGAGTTGACTCGGATGGAGGAGTCCGGCGACATGAACGCTCTCTCCAAGAAGGAGCGTCTCAAGTTGCGTCGTGAGCTCACCAAGCTCGAACTCAACCTCGGAGGTGTGGTCAACATGGCGCGACTTCCACAGGCCGTGCTGGTCATCGACGTGAACACCGAGGCAACCGCGGTCAAGGAGGCCGATCGTCTTGGTATTCCCATCATCGCCCTTGTCGACTCGAACTCGGATCCCGATGCGGTCGACTACCTGATTCCGGGTAATGACGACGCCATCCGCGCCGCCGACTTGATAGCCGGCGCCATCGCCGATGCGGTAATCGAAGGCAAGGAGATTGCCTCCAAGAAAAAGCCGCCAAAGGCCGAGTCCGACACCGAAGAGTCCTGATTCGCATGGCGGATATCACAGCCAAAGACATACAGAAGCTTCGCCACGACGCCGGCGTCGGGATGATGGACGCCAAGAAGGCCCTCACAGATTCAGGCGGCGACCTGGATCAGGCCTTCGATCTGCTGCGCGAGCGTGGCCAGGCCAAAATGGCTAAACGTGCCGACCGTGAAGCTGGGGAAGGTGTTATTGGCAGCTACGTGCACATTCAGACTGATCGCCCTGTGCTAGGGGTGCTGATCGAGCTTGTCTGCGAGACAGACTTCGTGGCCAAGAGTGACGAGTTCAAACAGGTGGCGGACGACATCGCCATGCATGTTGGTTGGTCCAACCCACAGTGGGTTTCCCGAGACGATGTCGACCAGGACTCCCTTGCCAAGGAGCGTGAATTGATCGCTCGTCAGGCCAAGAGTGAGGGCAAGCCGGATGAAATCGTTGAGAAGATCGTCGACGGCAAGATCGAGTCGTGGTACGCCGAGAACGTTCTCTACGACCAGCGCTTCGTCAACAGCGAGAGGTTTGAGGGAACCGTTGGCGACATGGTGGGTGCGGTGGGCGCGAGGATGGGCGAGAACATCTCGGTGCGTAAGGTCGCTCGTGTGGCTGTTGGAGGCTGATGGTGTCTGATATCCCTAATAGACGAGTGCTCCTCAAGCTCTCCGGTGAGGCTTTCGCCGATCCTTCCATTGGCTATGGCATCGATCCGCTCACTGTTCACAGGGTGGCGGGCGAGATCTCCGAGGCGGTGGCGACCGGGGTCGAAGTTGCGATCGTCGTCGGGGGTGGGAACATCTTCCGCGGCGTTTCCCAAGCCGCCAAAGGGATGGATGCAGCCACCGCCGACTACATGGGGATGCTCGCCACGGTGATCAATGCTCTCGCCTTGAGGGATGCGCTGGAGAACCAAGGTGTCATCACCCGGGTGCAAAGTGCTATCACCATGCAGGAGTTGGCCGAGCCGTACATCAGGCTGAGGGCCATCCGACACCTCGAGAAAGGGCGGGTCGTGATCTTTGCCGCCGGCACGGGGAACCCATTCTTCACCACCGACACAACCGCCGCTCTCCGCGCCATCGAGATTGGTGCTGACGCGCTGCTCAAGGCGTCGATGGTCGATGGTATTTATGACTCGGATCCGGCGACCAACGAGGATGCCAGCAGAATCAGCGAACTTTCCTACATGGAGTTCATTGCTCGCGAACTCCAGGTGATGGACACCACCGCCGTTACGATGTGCAAAGAGCACAACGTGCCGATTCATGTATTCGGTATGACCACTCCTGGCAACATCGTCAGGGCTGTTCACGGCGATCAGATCGGCACAGTGGTCTCCTGACGAGGAGAACGAGATGATCAGCGACCATCTGAAGGAAGCCAAACAGAAGATGGAGATGGCGGCTGATCATGTGGGCAACGAGTTTTCGACCGTTAGAACAGGTCGGGCCAACCCTCAGCTGCTTCATCGGATAACAGTGGATTACTACGGCACTCCGACACCACTCCAGCAGCTCGCTTCTATCTCCGTGCCCGAACCACGGCTGCTGATGATCGTGCCATTCGACACTTCAACCCTCGGGGACATTGAGAGGTCACTGCAGCAAGCCGACCTCGGGCTCAATCCCTCAAATGACGGGACCGTCATCCGGATCGCTTTTCCGCCTCTCACCGAAGAGCGTCGCCAGGAGTTGATCAAGGTCGTCAGACACATGGCGGAGGAGGGTCGCATCGCCGTTCGCAACGTGCGCCGTCACTCGAAGTCCGACATGGAGGCCTTGCATGGGGAGATTTCCGACGACGACATTCGACGTGGAGAGGAAGAGCTTCAGGATCTGACCGACCAGAACATCGGGAAAATCGAGTCCCTTCTCTCCAACAAAGAAGAAGAGCTTCTCGAGGTCTGATTTGGCCGATAAAGATTCCACGGACCAGAACGGAAAGGGCTTCATCCGCCCCTGGGAAGACGACGACGATGCTGCCGAAGTAGTTCCCCTTCCCGGGATCGATGCCTCCGAGTCCGATGACTCTGCCGACCGGGAAGTCTTCGATTTGGCCGACCAGTCGGTCGCGGAGCCTGATGAACCAGGAGAGTCGGGCGAGACGACGTCAGATGAGACCGCCGAATCTGATTTGGACGAAGTCGAGGGGGATGTGATGGCTGAGATCCCGAGCGGGATTGACGACTTCACGTCTGACGATTACGTCTCCGCCACCACCGAGGAATACAAGGAGCTCGCAGAGGACGTGAGTCGCGCCGCCGAAGAGGATTGGAAGATTCAGGCGGTCGCTGCGACCGTGCACGGAGTCGATAGTGGGCTGGTCGGGTTCGAGGATGTTTCCGGAAAAGTGACCGACTCCGAAGAGTCCTATGAGGCTGTCGAGCAGGCTGCGGCATCTGATCTGACGATGCGCATCGCGTCTGGACTGGCCATTTTCGGCCTGTTCTTGGGAAGTCTGATACTTGGTGGCTGGTGGTTCAGCGCGTTTGTGATCCTGATCATGATCGTGGCCATCGGAGAGCTGTACGCCAATCTCCGAACAAAGGGTTATCGCCCGATTGCCTTGTTTGGCATCGTTGGAGTGATCCTGGTGGGTGTGGGGGCACACAACTGGGGAGCCGCGGCGATCGGAGGATGGGTCGGCTCTGTTGTCTTGGCCACGGTTCTCTTCTTCTCACTGACCCCGAGAAAGAACCCACTCGAGAGCGTATCGGTGACGGTTCTCGGTGTCGCCTGGGTGGGGATGCTCTCGTTTGCGATCCTGGTGGCAAAGGGACCAAACCCAGTTGCCCTCATCCTGTTTGTGGTGCTCCTGATAGCTCTCAACGACATCGGGGCCTTCTTCGTGGGCCGTGCCTTCGGCCGGCGAAAGCTGGCTCCCGAGGTTTCGCCAAACAAGACAGTCGAAGGTGTTTTGGGGGGTTTGATCGTCGTTGGGGTGGTGGCGTCGATCTTGGTCACCTTCCCGCCTTGGGAGTCGATTGGTCTGGCAAAGGGTCTGAGTGCGGCCGCTGTGGTCGGCTTGGTCGCCCCCATCGGTGATCTCGTCGAGTCCATGGTGAAGAGAAGTATCGGTATCAAGGACATGGGCTCGGTGCTCCCCGGTCACGGCGGGATGCTCGACCGGATAGACGGCTTCTTGTTTGCGGTTCCAGCCATCTATTTCCTGTTCAGAGTCTTCGAACTGCTGTGAGTCGCCCGGTTGTCGTCCTCGGAGCGACCGGTTCAATTGGATCCCAGACCCTTGAAGTGGCGGATGCTCTCGGTATGGAGGTGGCTGCCGTAGCCGCCCTGAGACCTTCCCCGCTGTTTGCTGAGCTAGCCATCTCCCGCCCGGGCGCGAGGGTGATAGTCGTCGGCGGCTCGTCAGAAGAGAGGGCCGACTTCGAGTTTGCCGTCGGCAGGGCGGTCGAATTTGACTCTCCCGCAGTTCTGGATGCCGTGGCAACACCGGGAGCCGTTGTTGTCAACGGAATCGTTGGAGCCGCGGGACTCCGGGCGACCTTGGCCACTCTCGAAGCGGGGAACCGTCTTGCATTGGCAAACAAGGAGAGTTTGGTGGCTGGCGGCCCGGTCGTGGAGAAGGCACTTGCACACGGTGGTGAAATGATCCCGGTGGACAGTGAGCACTCCGCTCTTTTCCAATGTCTTCAAGGTGAGCCGCCGGAAGCTGTCGCCAAGCTGCTGCTTACTGCTTCCGGAGGCCCGTTTCGCGGCGCTAGCCGGGAGTCGCTCCAAGAGGTGACACCAGAAGAAGCCCTGAAACATCCGACCTGGAACATGGGCCGACGGGTGACGATCGACTCGGCCACGCTCTTCAACAAAGGTCTCGAGGTCATCGAGGCGCACTACCTGTTTGGTGTTCCTTACGATCGGATAGACGTTGTGATCCACCCACAATCGGTTCTTCATTCCGCGGTGGAGTTCGTGGATGGCTCCTGGAAGGGACACTTCGGACAACCCGACATGCGTATCCCGATCCAATACGCCCTCACCGCGCCGGCGCGATCAAACTCACCGGCCGATCCCTTCTCGCTCGTGGGGATGGATCTCACTTTTGAGGACGTTGACCGACACACCTTTCCTGCACTGGACCTGGCATTTGCAGCCGGTCGAGAGGGAGGCTCGGCTCCCGCCGTCCTCAACGCCGCCGACGAGGTGGCCGTTGAGGCGTTTCTTCAGCGTCGACTTGGCTTTCTCGAGATCGCCGATGTCGTTGGCCGGACTCTCAACCGGGTCGACTGGCGAGAACTACGAAGTGTCGACGATGTGCTCGCAGTCGATGCCGAGGCGAGAGCGATGGCCTCCGCAGTTATCGCAGGTGGACGCTGAATAGGTGCGGCGTGGGGGTACCGTGACCTCATGATCGGGGGCATAGCCGCTGCGGTAGCCATCGTCTTCTTTGTCACTGCCCATGAGGCGGGCCACTTCTTCGCGGCCAAGGCAGTGGGAATGAAGGCGACTCAGTTCTTCTTCGGGTTCGGCCCCAAGATCTGGTCGGTCCAAAGAGGCGAGACCGAGTACGGCTTCAAGTGGATTCCCCTTGGTGGCTACGTTCGGATCGTCGGAATGAACCCGCTGGAAGAGGTGGACCCCGCTGATATGGGGCGCACCTACCGGGAGAAGAAGTTCTGGGAGAAGAGTGTTGTCGTCCTCGCCGGCGTGGGGATGAACTTCTTGATTGGCTTCGTCATGTTCTACGGGATCATCCTGGCAATA
>JAZFTN010000127.1:0-6512 GCA_036446715.1 Acidimicrobiia bacterium
CGAGATTGCCGAAGAGGCCGCACAGATGGCCGGTCTCGAACCAGAGGAGCGTCCGTACCGACCCCATCTCACCATCTCCCGAATCCGGCCACCTCGAGACATCGGCCCACTGACTGCCGAGAGCTTCGACTTGAAATGGTCGTGTGATGAGATCGTGGTCTACCAAAGTGAGGCCGGTGAGGGTGGTGTCAGATACGAACCCCTTGAAACCTTCGCGTTTTTGCGGTAAATCCAAGTTGCGAACACATGTTCGATCTAGCATCACCAAATCTGTCAGGGTGGTCCGATACGGTTTGGTGATATGAGTCAGGAAGGACGCAACGTGGAACGTGACAAAGCACTCGAGATGGCGATGAGCCAGATAGAGCGTCAATTTGGAAAAGGCGCAGTTATGAAGATGGGTGAGTCGGCGCAACGGCGAATTGACGTGATCCCCACTGGAGCACTGTCACTGGATCTTGCCCTGGGAATCGGTGGCGTGCCCCGCGGGCGCATCATCGAGGTCTACGGCCCGGAGAGTTCGGGCAAAACCACCGTTGGGCTGCACATAATCGCCGAAGCGCAGCGCAATGGAGGAATCGCCGCCTTCATCGACGCCGAACATGCCCTCGACCCGATCTATGCCAAGGCGATCGGTGTCGACGTCGACGAATTGCTGATCTCTCAGCCGGACACGGGTGAGCAGGCGTTGGAGATCACCGACATGCTGATCCGCTCCGGCGCTCTTGACGTCATCGTCATCGACTCGGTTGCCGCATTGGTGCCACGCGCCGAGCTCGAGGGTGAGATGGGAGACACTCACGTCGGTCTTCAAGCCCGTTTGATGTCACAGGCCCTTCGCAAGCTGGCGGGAACATTGTCAAAGTCCCGGACGACAGCAGTCTTCATCAACCAGCTCCGGGAGAAGATAGGCGTTATGTACGGAAGTCCTGAGGTAACGCCGGGTGGGCGCGCCTTGAAGTTCTACTCCTCCATGCGGCTCGACATCCGTCGCATCGAAGCAATCAAAGATGGCACCGACGACGTCGGCAACCGGGTGCGTGTCAAGGTCGCCAAGAACAAGATGGCTCCGCCGTTCAGACTGGCCGAGTTCGACATCATGTTCGGCGAGGGCATCTCCAGAGAGGGGAGTCTTCTCGATGTCGCCGTTGACTCCGGTGTCGTCAAGAAGAGTGGCGCCTGGTTCACTTTCGATCAGGATCAGCTTGGTCAAGGACGTCAGAACTCCAAACGATTCCTCAGGGAGAACCCCGAAATCGCCATGCAGCTCCAGGCGAAGACCTTCGAGGCGCTGGGGCTCACCGACGACGAGTCCGACTCGGAAGACGCTCAGGAGGCGGCCGCTGCAAGCGAAGGGTGATCGGGCCACCCCGCGATTTCGCGATCTTTGCTGTTTCGCGACCGGTGTTGAGCGAGTAGCATCGGTCACTGACACACGAAGAACATTGATTTGAACCGCCGGAACCTAGACGACAGTTAAAGGAGGAGCGACAGAAGAAAAGGGTGAACTGATCCCGCATCTTTGAATTGCTCCATTTCGTGTGCCGAGCCTCGTGGCTCGGCCACGTTTGTCTTATAGGTCCGGAAGAAGGGACCACGAACATGAATACCGTGGCGATAGGACTGACGGTCCTCGGAGTCGCTCTCGGTCTTGGATTCGGGTATCTGCTTGCCAGGCTTTCCGTCAATCGTCGCAGTGAGCGCGACGGTGTTTCCGCCGAGGACATGGTGAAGACGGCGCGATCCGATGCTCAGAGAATTCTCACCACAGCCGAGGAGGAGGGAAGGGCCAAGGCAGAGACATACCGGGAGCGCGAGGAGGCCGACCTGGCCCACCGCAAGGTGGAGATGGCCAGTCTCGAGTCGCGACTCGCCCAGCGTGAGGAGACTCTCGAGCAGCGCGCCTCCAACCTCGCCCAACGCGAGACGATGCTGATCTCCCGCGAGGAGGAATTGACTGACTCGCGTGGCGATTTGGAGAGACTGAAGGAGGAGGCCAGGTTCCGACTGGAGCAGGTTTCTGGCATCGATGTGACGTCGGCGAAAGCCGAGATGCTTTCCCAGGTGGAGGATGAAGCGAGACGTGAGGCGTTGATCGTCGTCCGGGATCTCGAGATAAAGGCGAGGGAGGAAGCAGACCGCAGGGCCCGCCGCATCCTGGCCACGGCTATCCAGCGGCTCGCTTCCGAGGTGGTCAGCGAGTCGACAGTCTCGGTCGTCGAGCTTCCGTCTGACGAGATGAAAGGGAGAATCATCGGTCGAGACGGACGAAACATTCGTCACCTGGAATCCGTGACGGGCACCAATCTGATTGTGGACGACACACCTGAGGCCGTCTCTGTCAGCTCTTTCGACCCGGTTCGCCGGGAGGTTGCCCGGATCACAGTCGAGCGTCTCGTTGCCGATGGACGCATCCATCCTGCCTCGATCGAGGAGGCGTTCGAGAAGGCTAAGGACGAGGTGGAACAAAGCATCCGCGACGCGGGTGAGTGGGCGCTGGTCGAGGTCGGCGTTTCCCGTCTGCACCCCGAGTTGGTGATTCTGATGGGTCGGCTCAAGTATCGGACGTCCTACGGGCAAAACGTGCTGAATCACCTGGTGGAGACGGCTCATCTCGCCTCGATGCTGGCCTCCGAGCTCGGGATCGATCCGGTTCCGGTGAAACGAGCGGCGTTGTTACACGACATCGGCAAGGCGGTGACACACGAGGTGGAAGGCTCACACGCGCTGATCGGCGCGGAGATTGCCCGCCGTTTCGATGAGGACCCGGCGGTGGTGCACGGGATCGAAGCCCACCACAACGAGGTGGAGCCGAAGACGGTCCTTGCAGTGATCGTTCAGGCAGCCGATGCCGTCTCGGCAGCGCGCCCAGGGGCTCGAAGGGATACTCTCGAGGGCTACGTCAAGCGTCTGGAGAAACTGGAGGGGATCGCACTCGAATTTGACGGTGTCGATGAGGTCTTTGCCCTGCAGGCCGGTCGTGAAGTGAGGGTGATCGTGGATCCGGGAGACATCTCGGACCTGGAGTCGAGGGAGCTTTCACGTCAGATCGCCCGTAAGCTGGAGGAGGACCTCCAGTACCCGGGTCAGATTCAGGTGACTGTGATTCGGGAGTTTCGGGCGACTGATTACGCCCGCTGAGGTCAGAGCATATGACCCAGACTGTCCTACTTCCGGAGCCGACCGTCCGCGAGCAGACGCGGCGCCTCCCCACGCGGGTGGGCAAGCACTACTTCATCCGCACATTTGGGTGTCAGATGAACGATCACGACTCTGAGCGGATCGCCGGTCTCTTTGAGCAGGACGGGATGACCGCCACGGATGGCTATGAGTCGGCGGACGTCGTCTACATCAACACCTGCACCATCCGGGAGAACGCCGACAATCGTCTCTACGGCAACCTGGGGATGATCAAGGCGGTGAAGGACGTCAACCCGAACATGACGCTGGTAGTCGGAGGCTGTGCGGCCCAGAAGGACCGGGACCTGATACGAGAGAGAGCACCGTGGGTCGATGTGGTCATGGGCACCCACAATCTCGACCGAGTTCTCGACCTGGTCGATCATTCGGAGGATTGGGGACCGATCACCGAGGTGGTCGATGAGTTGGCTGCAATGCCGTCGTCATTACCGGTTCGTCGCGAACTGGAGCACAGCGCCTGGGTAACCATCCAGGTCGGGTGCAACAACACATGCACCTTCTGCATTGTCCCCTCTGTGAGAGGAATCGAGATCTCGAGACGGCCCGGCGACATAGTCAGAGAAGTGGAGCGACTGGCTGCCGATGGAGTGGTCGAGATCACTCTGCTCGGTCAAAACGTTGACACCTATGGTCGAGATCTGGCAATCGATGGCAAGCGCCGCCCAATCTTTGGTGACATCCTCCGGCGGGTCGGCACGGTCGAAGGCGTGGAGCGAGTCAGGTTCACCAGTCCCCATCCCAACGACTTTCGTGAGGACGTCGCCCAAGCAATGGCCGAGACCGAGGCGGTTTGTGAGCAACTCCATTTTCCCTTGCAGTCCGGTTCCGATCGTGTCCTGCGCGACATGCATCGTGGCTACAACCGTCGCAAGTACATGAACCGCCTGGCCATGGCCCGGGAGATGATTCCCGGGCTGGCGGTGTCGACCGACATCATCGTCGGCTTTCCCGGGGAGACCGATGAGGATTTCGATCTCACCATCGAGGTCGTGGAGGAGGCCCGGTTTACCCAGGCGTTCACATTCATCTTCTCCGCGCGCCCCGGTACTGCAGCGGCTTTGATGACCGAAGCATTCGTGCCGGACGAGGTGATTCGAGAGCGTTTCGCCCGGCTCATCGAGACCCAGAACCGGATAACGCGCGAGCTCAATGAGGAGATGGTGGGCTCGACATTCGAGGTGCTTTCGGAAGGCCCCTCCAAGAAGCGGCCGGAAGTAGCAACGACCCGCACCCGTACAGGCAAGCTGGTCCACATCGAGGGTGACTACGCC
This sequence comes from Acidimicrobiia bacterium, assembly GCA_036446715.1. Classification (GTDB taxonomy): domain Bacteria; phylum Actinomycetota; class Acidimicrobiia; order Spongiisociales; family ZC4RG35; genus SZUA-217. Next base: position 4,473 of record JAZFTN010000127.1, read on the forward strand.
GCCGGCTCCTTTTTCGACGCTGACATCGTGTCTGCTGCCCAGCATCATCTCGTGGGGAGTCCCGTCTGAGAATAGTGTTGGCGATCCTCGGCCCGACGGCGTCGGGGAAGACCGAGGCGGCTATCGGGGTCGCGAAGCGAATCGGCGCCGAGATCCTTTCGGTGGATTCGATGCAGGTCTACCGAGGCATGGATATCGGCACCGCCAAGCCGAATGTCATCGAGCAACAGGGGATCAGACATCACATGATCGATGTGGTCGACCCTGAGTCTGAGTTTTCCGTCGCCGAATTTCGTCAACAGGGGAGGGCGGTGATGATCTCGGTGGACTCCCCAATCATCATCACCGGAGGGTCCGGACTTCATTTCCGGGCTCTTGTCGATCCGATGAGTTTCCCCCCGACCGACCCCCAACTGCGTTCCGAGTTGGAGAGATCCCAACTCGCCGACCTCGTTGCCGAAGTGACGACGGCGGATCCAGACGCCGGGTCACACGTTGACATGGCCAATACGCGTCGTGTTATCAGGGCGGTCGAAATCCTGCGTCTCAGTGGGGAGACGCCGAGCATTAGGGCTGATTCGGAAGAGGCCGGGAGATTCCGGGAGTACAAACCGGAAATCGATTTTACCGCCGTCGGTCTGGATGCAGAGGATGCGACGGATCCCCGGATAGAGGGGCGTCTTGTCCAGATGAGAGAGGACGGTCTGACCGATGAGGTGAGAGGACTTCTGGGCCGGATGGGACGGACGGCGCGCAGTGCGGTGGGTTATAGAGAGCTCGCGGACCACCTCGAGGGAAACTCGACCGAGGAAAATGCCTTCCGACTGACGGCGGGGAGCACCAAGAAACTCGCCAGAAAACAGAGAACCTGGTTTCGGCGTGACCCGCGGATTCGCTGGATACCCTGGACCGAAGATGTCGATGAAAGAACAGATAGAGCACTGGAGGCGTTGAGTTGAGGAATCTGGCATTCACCAAGATGCAAGGTCTGGGCAACGATTTTCTCGTGTTGGACGGCCCGATGGGGTTGTCACCTGAGGAGATCTCCGAATTGTGTGATCGTCGCCTCGGCATCGGCGCCGATGGTGTGCTGGAGGTCAGTCGCGTCGATTCGATTCGGATGGAATACTGGAATGCAGACGGGACTCAAGCAGAGATGTGTGGGAACGGGCTCCGATGTGTCGCTCGCTACGCCTACGACAAGGGTTGGGCTAGAGACAGGAACTACCCGATCCAGACTCCGATCGGGGCCCGGGGGGTGAAGGTTCTCGACGATGCCGTGGAGGTCGAGATCGGCAGGGTCAAGGTCACCGGCCACACCGAGATCGATGGTGATCGCTATCACCTGATCGACGCCGGCAACCCCCATGCTGTGGTCGTGGTCGAAGACCCGAACTCGATCGATGTCGCGACCATCGGTCCACGTGTCGAGCGAGATCCTCAGTTCGAGGGTGGCACCAACGTCGAGTTCGCCTCATTCAAGGATGGTCGTATCGACATGCGGGTCTGGGAGAGGGGCGTCGGGGAAACCTCTGCCTGTGGTACGGGGATGGTTGCCGCGGCCTTCGTGGCGACGAAGACGGACGGCTTCGAGAGCCCGATGTCGGTGGGCACACGCGGTGGCGTCGGTCAGGTCGAGTTCAGAGACGGCGTGGCCTGGCTGCGGGGCCCGGCCGAGTACGTCTTCAGGGGTAACGTCGGAGAACGCTGACCACTTTCCCGATGAGCTCTACGCCGTCGGCGAAGACCATGGACTCGTATTCGGGGTTCTCTGATTCGAGGATGACTTGGGCGTTCTTTCGACGAAGTCTCTTGACGGTCGCTTCTTCACCGTTGATGAGGACGGCAACGATTTCTCCGTCGAGGGCGTCGGGTTGGCTGTGGACGGCCACGAGATCACCGTCGTGTATGCCGGCCTCGATCATGGAGTCACCCTTGACCTCGAGTAGGAACACCGGTCCTTCACCGACAAGCTCCGTTGGCAGCGGCATCACACTCTCGACCTGCTCGGCGGCGAGGATGGGTGTGCCGGCCGCGATC
>JAZFTN010000128.1:0-3061 GCA_036446715.1 Acidimicrobiia bacterium
TCAAGAAATCGAACGGATCGATCCAAGCCGCCCGAGTCGCACTCACCGGTGTCGGAACCCGACCCACTTTGGCGTCAAGTGTCGCCGACGCCCTCGTCGGCACCGACGGGTCCGAAGCGGCAGTTGCCGCAGCAGCAGAACATGCCCTGGAAGGTGTCACGGTGCTCGAAGATCTGTACGGAACCGAGGAGTACAAGACTCATCTCGCCAAGGTCTATGTGGCTCGAGCGGTGAATCAGGCCCTGGCCAGCATCTGAACAAAACGATCAAGTGAACTTGTAGCCCGCCACGTTGCGGGCTACAAGTGTTATTAAGGAAGGACAATGAGCGCTAGAACCTGTGACCACCTGGACAATCTGACGACGGTGGCCGAACCCAGTTCCACCGTATGCGATCAATGTGTCGCCAAGGGTGACACCTGGGTCCATCTCCGATCATGTCTGGGCTGCGGACAGGTGGGCTGCTGTGACAACTCCAAGAATCGGCACGCCCGCGGACATTGGGAACAGCACGGCCATCCCCTGGTCACCTCGATCGAGCCCGGCGAGACCTGGCGATACTGCTTCGCCGATGATTTATTGGTGATGTGAGCGAAGCACGCCCAGTAATCCTTGCTGTTGACGATGAGCCGGGTGTTCTGGCAGCCGTTCAGCGGGATCTGAGATCTCACTATGCCTCCGAGTACCGAATCATTGGCGCCACAGGTGGCGAGGAAGCTGTCGAAACCATCAAGGAATTGGGGTTGCGTGGCGATCCGCTGGCGCTGATTCTCGCTGATCAGCGGATGCCATCCGTGACGGGGGTTGACGTGCTTCGTGAATCGCTCGAACTGTTCCCAGACGCCAAGAAAGCGCTGTTGACGGCTTACGCCGACACTGACGCTGCGATCGCAGCCATCAACGACGTAGGGCTGGATCACTACATCATGAAGCCCTGGGATCCGCCCGAGCAGAAGCTGTACCCGATCCTCGATGACCTTCTCAGCGACTGGCAGGCAGGGTTCCGGCCAACGTTCGACGGCATCCGGATCATCAGCCAGGAGTGGTCGAAACCGGCCTTTGAGCTCAAAGCCTTTCTTGCCATGAATCAGATCCCCTATCGATCACTCACGCTGGAACAAGACCCCGAGGCCGACCGTCTCATGGAGTCGGCAGGTGTCGAACTCGTCGACCTTCCACTTGTACTTCTCTCTGACGGTGATCCAATGACCAACCCGAGCACCAACGAGCTCGCCGATCGGATTGGGCTCAAAAGCCATGCCAGTTCGCCGACTTACGATGTCGCGATCGTCGGAGCTGGTCCCGCCGGACTCGCCGCAGCCGTCTATGGAGCATCAGAGGGCCTCAAGACGGTTCTCATCGAGGCGTCTGCAGCGGGCGGCCAGGCTGCCCAGTCCACCCTGATCGAGAACTACCTGGGCTTCCCAAAGGGAATCAGCGGAGCTGACCTCGCCAGAAGGGCATACTCCCAGGCAACAAGGATGGGCGCCGAAGTCTTGATCCCAGCGGAGGTCGAGAGAATTGAACGCAAAGACCCGTACAAGATTCTCCATATGGCGGACGGTTCCACCCTCACTGCCAAGGCACTGATAGTGACCAGTGGCGTCGAATACCGTCGTCTGTCTGCCGATGGACTGGACCGGTTGTCCGGCGCGGGCGTGTATTACGGAACTTCGAACATCGAAGCCAACTATCACCGCGATCAGCCGATGTACGTCGTCGGCGGGGGGAACTCCGCGGGTCAGGCGGCGCTATTCCTCACCAGATTCACCGATTCGGTCACCATTGCCATTCGACGGGCCGACTTGGGCGAAACGATGTCCCAATACCTCATCGATAACATCACCGCCAACGATTCGGTTTCCCTCCTGCCGCGGTCAAGGGTCCTCGAGGCGAAGGGCAGCGACCATCTCGAGTCCATCGTCTTCCTGGACCTCGATTCCGACGAAACCACAGAAGTCGATGCGGGTGCCCTGTTCATATTCGTCGGTCAGAAGGCGCACACCGACTGGCTTGACGACGTGGTTCAGCTCGACGATCGCGGTTTCGTCCTCTCGGGATCTGACATCGACAGCCTCAAAGGCTGGAACGTCGACCGCGAACCGATGCCCCTGGAAACCTCGGTTCCCGGGATCTTCGTGGCAGGCGACGTCCGCCACGGCTCGATTCGACGAGTGGCCGGCGCCACCGGGGAAGGCTCAACCGCTATTCGCTTCGTGCATCAGCACCTGGCGTCTCTGTGACAACCACGGCCGAGATACTCCGAGGACTCCCCTACTTCGCCGACCTGAGCAACGACCTCATCGAGAGTGTCTGCGAGCTGTCAGAGCAAATCGACCTGGAACCAGGCGATGTGATCATCGAAGAGGGCAGCGAATCGGAGGAGATGTATGTGGTTGCTGAGGGGGAGCTGGTCGTGACCAAACTCAGCGGGGGCAAGGAGGTCGAGCTCGCCCGGATCAATCCAGGTGAGGTAGTGGGAGAGATCGCCCTACTAGATGAGGCACCCCGAACCGCGACTGTCGCGGCATCGGCCAAGACACTTGCCATCAAGATCCCGGTATCGGCTTTTGAAGCTCTTCTCGGCGATCCCCGTGTCGTTCGGCGAATGTTCCGAACTGTGACGTCGCGTCTCCGGAGCATCGAGGACACACTCCGCCATGAGGAACGTATGGCCGCCTTGGGGAAGATGGCTGCCCAGTTGATGCACGAGCTGAACAATCCTGCAGCGGCGGTTGGACGCAGTGCCCAGGAGTTGTCACGCATCTACGACGACCTCGGCCGCGAGGCTGAGACCCTTGCCCTCTCGCTCGGAGAGGGAGCGGAGTTGGTGGCTCCCGACCCGCCTCCCAAGATGTCCTCCCTGGAGAGAGGCGACGCTGAAGATGTGGTCGCGATGTGGTTATCGGATCACGCAATAGCGGATGCCTGGGAATTGGCACCGGCTTTGGTAGAGGCCGGTTGGACCACAGACTTGCTGGAGAGGGCCACCGAGCAGCTAGACCCAAACCTCGCCACCCATTTCGCCCGATGGCTAGCGCTCAGGGAAATGGCCGAGCAAG
>JAZFTN010000129.1:0-7842 GCA_036446715.1 Acidimicrobiia bacterium
GATGTCCGGGAAGTCAACGGCTCCGTCTACTTCGAAGTGGAGATGAATGACGCATGGGTATGGGACATGTTCCGTCCGGCTCGATTCCTCGAGCACGTTCAGGTGCTCACGTTTCGCGACGTCAACGTGGAAGAACTCGAACAGGCGGAGCTCTCGATCTAGGCGGTCGGGAACTTGGGGGCTTTGGCGAGAGGCTGGCTGCCTGGTTCCTTGCCGATCACGGTCTCGACATCGTGGGCTTCAACATCGAGATCTCCGATGGTGAGCTCGATCTGATTGCGATCGACCAAAACCGCAAGGTTGTCGTCGAGGTTAGGACGACCCGTCACGGGTCAGATCCGATCGATGCCATTGGTGAGGCGAAGCGTCGCCGCGTCACCAATCTCGCCCGGGGCATTGGTGCCGACCGGGTCGACTTCCTCGGTATTCGCGTCGACCGCACCGGATTCGACGTTCATTGGCTTCCTGGATCAAATTGACGGTCGGTTTCTCTCCCTCCTAATGTTCTAGAACATGAGTTTGCCCTCAGCAGCCGTCAGAGTCAGCGGTCTCACCAAGAAGTACAAGCGGGTCGAAGCGCTGCGAGGGCTCGATTTCGAGATTCCCGCGGGCCAGGTAACCGGTTTTCTCGGTCCCAACGGCTCCGGCAAGACCACTACTTTTCGATCCTTGCTCGGGCTGACTCGACCTAACGAGGGCGACATCGAGATTCTCGGCATGGAGGTGCCTCGCCATCTGCCACAGATCACCAAGAGGGTGGGCGCGATAGTTGAAGAACCCGGACTCATCAAGGCGCATACCGGTCGGGTGAATCTTCGGATCGCAGCCGACACTCTTGGATTCGGTCATGACGGCGTCGAGGAGATGCTCGAGTTTGTCGGTCTTTCCGGCGATGCCGATCGGCGGGTTGACGAGTACTCGAAAGGGATGAGACAGAGGCTGGCGTTGGCGGCGGCACTCCTAGGTGAACCGGAGTTGCTCCTTCTCGATGAGCCACTCGATGGTCTCGATCCCGCCGGGCAGCATGCCTTCCGGGCGAGACTCCGAGCCCTGGCCGGTGAGGGTTGCACGGTTGTGGTCTCGAGCCATGATCTGGCGGACATCGAGGCCCTTGCCGACTACGTGGTCGTGATCGATCACGGTCGCCTCATAACCCAGGGACCACTCGAGGACTTGCTCGACGGCGGAATGATCCGGGTGGTTGTCGACAACGTAGACCAGGCGATCAGAGTTTTGTCCGCTGCGGGGATGGAGAGCCGGAAAGATGATGGCGGGCTCGTTGTCGACGCCGAGGACGGAGTGGGCATCGTCAAGGCGCTTGCCGAAGCAGGCATCTACCCGAGCGAGGTCAGGCCAGAGCGAACCTCGCTCGAATCGGTGTTTCTCGGAATCACCGGCGAGGAGCGGGCATGAGCCTCATTCACGCCGAGTACATGAAGATGACCAGACGCAAGTTGTTTCCGGTGATGCTCCTCATCCTCGGGTTCCTGATGCTGCTCACAGCCGTCCTCTTCTTCATCGTCCTACCCGCCATCCCCGAGTTTGGCGGTGACTCCCCGGTGCCGCAGCGGCCGGACGCCTTCGTGTTCGGCGCACAACAGGTTGCTGGTCAGGCATGGTGGTTCGCGGTGATCCTGGCGACTGCGGTGTTGGGCGGTGAGTTGAGTGGGACGGTCTGGGCGACAGCATTGACCAGAGACTCCCGAAAGCTGAACCACGTCGGTTCCCGGCTGTTGATCTTCTCGACAGCGTCGTGGCTTGCCTTTCTGTTCGGAACCGCCTTGTGGGCAGTGGTGACGTGGCTTGCGGCCGAAGGGACCGGATCCCCGGAGATGGCGGAGTGGCTCGGTTTGGTCTGGCGGTTTGCGTTGATCGCCGTCGCCTGGACGTCGATCGGGCTGGGGGCGGTCGCGATGACGCGGTCGATCGGGCCGGCGATGGGCATCGCTCTCGGGTTCTCGTTTCTGGACAGCATCCTGGCTCCGTTCATCGGCCCCTACGAGAACGTGTCCCTCACGGCTGCCTCCAATGGCATGTTCGACGTTGGCGGAGACGGGCCTTTCAGTGTGTTCATACCCGGCGCTGACCTCTCATTGACCCACGCAATCGTCATCACGCTGGGCTGGGCTCTCGTCGGTTTTGGGCTGACCTGGTGGGGACTTCGGCGTCGCGACGCCTAACACCTAGCTCTCAGCGCCGAAGCGACGGCGCAGTTCCTTGTGCCAGCAGCCGTGATGCCAGTGACGACGCATGTCGGCCGCCTCGTCTGGAATGACCACGAGATGGAACGTGCCCGGCGGGATGGTCGTCTCGCATCCCGGGCAGAGGTACTCCTTCTTCGCCTGGTACGGCTGGATCGGGTTGACGGTTATGTCGAGAAGATCGCCCACGCGATTACCGCCAATGTCGCCAGTACCGCGATGACCACCACGGCTATGTCCAGGGCCGATTTCTCCTGGGCTCGGAAAGGGTTGAATCCCACGTCGAAACGGTAACCGTCTCAAAGCATTGTCTACCGTCACACCGATGAGCTGGCTTCTGAGCGAAGATGACGGTGAGATACGCACATTGACGTTCAACCGGCCGGAGCGGAAGAACGCGGTGCCTCCCGATGGCTGGCCGGTCCTCCGCGATGCGTTCGTCGAGTTCGAGAAGTCAACTGCGAGGGTGCTGATAGTCACCGGTGCCGGGGGTGAGTTCTGTGCCGGCGCCGACCTCGACCGGAGCGGATCTGCGATGAGTGAGTCGGTCACTCATCGCCACCGGAGGATGAAGACCGTCGGAGAGGCAGCCACAGCTCTTCATCGCACCACCAAACCGACAATTGCCGCCGTTGACGGTGTTGCCGTGGGCGCCGGGATGAACCTGGCTCTCGGCTGCGACGTCGTCATCGCCAGCACCCGGGCTCGATTCTCGGAGATCTTCGTCAGGCGGGGATTGACGGTCGACTTTGGAGGAACATGGCTTCTGCCCCGGGTTGTCGGTTTGCAGCGCGCCAAAGAGCTTTCTCTTTCCGGTCGGATTGTCGAGGCCGAGGAGGCTCTTGCGATTGGTTTGGCGGTTGAGGTCGTTTCCCCAGATGAGCTTGCTGGTCGCGCTCAGAGCATGGCCGAGAGCTTTCTGGATGGTGCGCCGATCGCTCAGATGTTCGCCAAACAGGGTCTCAATGCGTCGTTCGAGTCGAGTTTTGCGGATAGTCTCAGTTGGGAAGGACAGTCTCAGGTGATCGCCATGGGGACCACCGACTTCGAAGAGGGTGTCGCCGCGTTCCTGGAGAAGCGAGAACCCAACTGGCACGGTGAGTAGCCGTCACTCCTCGCCGATGTCCTCGTTCCACAAGTTCGGGCGGGCCGTGATGAACGCCTCCATCAGGTCGACGCAGCGCTGGTCGTCAACCACTTCGACGATTACGCCGTGGGATCGCAGATAATCCTCGGGGCCCATGAAAGTTCTGTTCTCCCCGACAACGACCCTGGGAATCTCGTAGAGGAGGATCGCTCCTGAGCACATCTCGCATGGCGAGAGCGTCGTGTAGATCGTGGAGCGGCGATATGCCGAGACATCCAACCGGCCTGCGTTCTCCAGGGCGTCCATCTCGCCGTGGAGGATGACTGAGCCCTGTTGCACCCGGCGGTTGTGTCCTCGACCGACGACCTCACCGTCAATGACGAGCGCCGACCCGATCGGGATGCCACCCTCCTCGAAACCGAGCCGAGCTTCCTCGATCGCCGCCTCCAGACCACCATCTTTCATGTGATGAGCTTATGTCATCTCTCTAGCCTGGAGCGATGCCACGAATCGCCGTAGCCGGGCCCAACCGATTTGTCACCGATGCCGCAGGACTGATAGCGGAAGCGGGTGGCTCCGTCGTGGACACTGCCATCGTTGCGGCGCTCACCGCGATGTGCACTGAGCCGGGGATCTGCTCGCCGGGGGGAGGCGGCTTCCTCACCGTCGACGTGCCCGGCGAGGACGCTGTCGTTATCGACGGCTACATGGCATATCCAGGTTCCGGCTTCTCCGGCGAACCCAACATGCGAGAGATCACCATGGCTTACGGAGGTGGGGTGACAACACTGGTCGACGCCGGGTCGGTCGCCGTGCCCGGGGTCTTCGCCGGGTTCGATCTGGCATGGAGAAAGTTCGGAACCGCTCCCTGGCAAGAGCTCATGGAGGCGGTCGCAGTGACTGTGGAACAGGGCTTCCCGCTGGGTCGGGCGGCACACCACTACCTGCTCGATGCTTTTGACCCCATCTTCTCCGCCGACTCCACCGCTCGTAAAGCTCTCTCCCATGATGGGCGACTGCGCGATGTCGGGGAGACCGTGCTGTTCGAGGGGTTGTCGTCGACGCTTCGATACATCGGAGAGCAGGGTGCCCGGGTGTTCTATGAAGGTGACCTCGCCCAGTCGATCGTTGCAGACCTCCAGTCGAGGGGAGGACAACTGACCCGGGAGGACATGGCCTCATATGTTGCAGTGCCGCGCGACCCTCTTTTTGTGGAGATCGGAGGGTGGTCACTCGCGCTCAATCCGCCTCCTGCGGTGGGAGGGGTGACCGTTGCCCTTGCTCTGAATCAGATCGCCAGGAGTGACGACACGGGCCCTGCTGTATGGGCGGATGCCCTGGTCACCGCCTACACCATGAGGGCTGAGGAATTAGAGCCTCACACCGACCTCGAAGTTGCGGCGAATAGCGTGCTGGTCAGGGCGGGTCTGCGCTCTCCATCGACCGTCAGCATCGCCGCCGTTGACGAGCATGGCGGAGCGGCTGCGGCGTCCTACTCGGCCGGGTACGGGTCGGGTGTGACACCGGCGGGCACAGGCCTGTTGATGAACAACGCCGTGGGGGAGATCGAGCTGACTCCGGGCGGGCCTGATGCACACCGGCCGGGCAAGGTGATGATGTCAAATATGGCGCCAACAGTGGCCAGAGCCGGTGATGACGTCGTCGCCATCGGGACGCCGGGGGCCGATCGGATCACCAGCGCACTGGTTGTCACCCTGGAGTGGCTGGTGGGTGGCATGGATCTTGAGGATGCCATCGAGCATCCCCGGGTCCACCCCGAGTTCGGTGATTGGGGGGTTCGTCTCGCGGTGGAGCCCGGTCTCGACCTCGACGGCATCGAGTATCCCTTGAGGCACTTCGACGGTCGGCACATGTACTTCGGGGGAGTCAACGGCGCTGCCCTGGCGAATGGCCTGCTTCACGGTCATGCCGACAGTCGTCGTCACGGGTCGGTCGCCGTCGTCGGCTGAAGCCGCGGATCTCCTTGGTGTTCTGAGGAAATCGGTCATGCGATGCCGGTTCCCGTAACTTTTAGTGAGTGAGCGGCCAGAAATGTGCCGCCTGGGGATGATGTGATGCTTAGGGACGAGACGACTGCCAAGACCTTTTCGGCGTTTGTCGAAGAGCATGAGGCTCGTCTCCGCCACGCTTTGACTGCCCGCTTCGGATCAGATGTTGGCAAGGAGGCCGCAGCAGACGCTCTGGCCTATGGGTGGGAGCATTGGGAGCGGGTCCAGTCGATGGACAACTCGATCGGGTATCTGTACACGGTGGGCAGGGATCGTGGCCGCCGCATGTCCCGACCTCGCCGCCTGCTTTTTCCGGATGTGCCTGTGGAGCGGGCGCCGTGGGTGGAGCCGGGTCTGTCCCAGGCCGTCGCCGACCTGCCGGAACGTCAGCGAACGGTCGTGTTGCTGCTCCACGGTTACGACTGGACGCAAAGCGAGGTGGCCGAAGTGCTCGAGATCTCGAAGGCAAGCGTGCAACGTCATGGTGAGCGAGCCATGGCCCGGTTGCGGCGAAAACTAGGAGTGGACCGGTGACTATCGAACTTCGTGATCAGTTGAGTGAGTTGTGTGCCGTCATCGACGACCAGCAAGGGCCGATAACCACCGACTTCATAGAGGCCCGTGACGATGAAGTCGTGATCATCGACCGACCGACGCCGCGGACCCTCCCTGTCCACCGGCGATGGGTGGTCGCCGTGACTGCGGCCGTCGCTGTGTTGGTTCTGGTGGGGGGTGTGGCGTTGCTGTTCAATCTGACAGGGCCGGAAACGCCCGTGGCAACCTCTGCCCAAACCTGGACCCGGGTCCCCGGCAACGAGGCGGCTTTCGACGAAGGGTGGATGAGCAGTGTGACCGCTGGTGGCCCCGGTCTGGTGGCAGTCGGGTCGGCAGGAGACGCCTCCGCGGTGTGGACTTCTGTCGATGGAATCACCTGGTCCCGGGTTCCCCACGATCCGGCCGTCTTTGGCGCGGAAGACATCGAACCGGTGCTGTGGAGCGTGACCGCTGGAGGCCCCGGTCTGGTGGCAGTCGGGTCGGCGGAGAATCACGTTGCGGCGGTGTGGACCTCTGTTGATGGGATCACCTGGTCGCGGGTTCCCCACGATGACGCGGTTTTTCCTCCAGGGTGGATTACCAGTGTGACCACCGGTGGTCCGGGTCTGGTGGCAGTCGGCGGACTCGACCCGGGGGCGGCGGTGTGGACCTCTGTTGATGGGCTCACCTGGTCCCGGGTCGCTCACGACGAGGCGATCTTCGGAAGTGGTGTGATGAACAGCGTGACCGCAGGAGGCCCCGGTCTGGTGGCGGTGGGAGAAGACAACGATGACGCGGCGGTGTGGACTTCTGTTGATGGGCTCACCTGGTCCCGGGTCGCTCACGACGAGGCGGTTTTTGAAGGGGTGGGTAACCCAGAGATCTGGGGCGGGTTGAGTTTCCTATCGATGGCGTCGGTGACCTCAGGAGGCTCCGGTCTGGTGGCGGTGGGAGGGGACATCTTTGGCTCGGTGGTGTGGACCTCGGTTGATGGGGTCACCTGGTCCCGGGTTCCCCACGACGAGGTGGTATTCGGAAGCGGTGTGATGAGCAGTGTGACCGCAGGGGGTCCGGGTCTGGTGGCGGTGGGACGATCCGACAATGAGTTCAATGTCGATCTGAGCGCTGAAGTTCTCCAAGCCAAATGCGATAGAAGCTTTACCGGTGCGTTTTCCTGCTCGGCTGCAGTGGTGTGGACCTCCTCAGATGGGATCACCTGGTCCCGTGTCCTTGGCAACGAGGCAGACTTTTTCGGAGGTGGGATGACGAGCGTGACTGCAGGACCTTCAGGTCTGGTGGCGGTCGGAGCGGACGAGGCGGGCGCGACGGTGTGGGTGACCGAAGAAGGTTGATTAGAGGAGGAGAAGAACATGCCGAGACTGTCCAAGTCTTCGCTTCTATGCCGAGGATGCCGTTGTCAAGGACCATCCGCGGGACGTCGATGGAAAAGCCAGCGGTGTCGAGGAGATCCGATCGTTGGAAGCGCAAGCTCCCGGAATTCAGGGATCTGGTGGTTGGGTTGTCGCGGAATCCCCTGATCCGAGCCTGGCGGATTGTTCGGAAAGAAATCGAAGAAATTTCTCTGATCTAGCCCGATTTCGCTCTTTCTTGTCACACCCGGCTTGTACAAATCAGGGTATGGGAAAGGGAGACGCCCTCGGGCTTGCGATTCAGGTATTGGAGACTGAAGATATCGAGGTGTTGCCGATCGAGGACGTGGGCGAGGATCTGGTTTGGTTTGAAGAACTTTCGCGACGGTTCGAAGCGGAACGTTCGCGACGCATCGGCGTTTTTGACAGCCACCAAGGCCATGATGTGCTTGGTTACCCGTCCGCGGTTGCTTTTCTGAAGGACAGGTGTTGGATGACCGGGGGCAGAGCCAAACATCTGGTTTCGGTGGCTCGTGCTGCCCGTCGTTTCCGTTCGACGTTTCTCTCCTGGAAACATGGCCAGATTTCAACCGACCAGACGCACCAACTCTTCCGGGTGTCCGAGCAGTTACCGGATAAGT
>JAZFTN010000130.1:0-6159 GCA_036446715.1 Acidimicrobiia bacterium
AACACACTCTCGACGGTGCTTCAGGAAAACTGACTGCCCATTTACCTAACATTGACCTCGAAATCGTCGAAACCGCGATCCGTGACCGGGCCGACAAGATCGGTCCCGACCCGCAAACCGGGTTGTTCGACGCTTATTCACAGCGGATGGCTGATGGTCTGGTGGAAGTTTGTGCCACTACAGGAGACGAGACCACTACTTCACCGCCTCAGATTGTGGTTCACGCCGATCTTGATGCGTTGACTGCGACTGATTCTGGTGTCACCGAACTCGGCAGTGGTGTTCTCATCCCCAATGAGACGGCGAGAAGACTCGCCTGTGACTGTGTCGTGGAAACAGTGATCACCGACGGAAGCGTCGTCATTGGGGTGGGACGCAACTCACGGACGGTTCCCGGCTGGTTGAGAAGACTGGTTCATCATCGTGACGGGGGAACCTGTGTGTTCCACGGGTGCGGAAACAAAGGTTGGCTTCAGGTTCATCACATTGTCCACTGGTCGAAAGGCGGGGCAACCGATCTCGACAATCTGATCCTCCTCTGCGGGTTTCACCACCGGTTTGTTCACGAAGAAGGCTGGTTTATCACCACCAGTCCCAACGGGGCTTTCCAGTTCCGTAAACCCGACTGGATCCCCTACCCGCCACCGAAACCAGACTTGCATCCTCGACTCGCCGCCCTGGCCGACACCCGACCTACATAGGGGCAGCCGCCCCCGCCCCCGACGCAAGTTTCTCCAGCATCTCCCAGTAACCGGGCCATGTCTTGTTCACCACGTCAGGATCGGAAACGGAGATCCCTTTCACCCGAAGCCCGACCAGGGCACACGACATGGCGATCCGATGATCACCATGAGAATCGATGGTCGCGCCTGTCAAAGTGGCGGGGCGTATCACCAGACAGTCTTCCTCCACCGACACCGAACCACCAAGTCGGGATAGTTCAGTCGACAGAGCCGACAAGCGGTCGGACTCCTTGAATCGCAGTGATCCGAGACCACTTATACGGCTCACGCCGTCGGCGAATAAACAAGCGACGACGAGAGCCAGAGCACCGTCAGGGGCCGATGCCATGTCGGTCTCGATTCCCTTCAGCCCTATGCCATCGGCATCTACAACGAGGCTTTGATTCTCTTCCGAAATCGCACATCCCATCTCGCCGAGACGCCGTGCGACCAAAGAATCTGGATGCTCCGAGGCCTGCGTCAGGCCTCGGAGCACGACCTTCCCGCCGGTAATGGCCGCAGCGACCATCGGGTAGACAGCCGACGAAGCATCCGGCTCGACCACGTAGTCGGTTGGCCGGTAGCCGCTGTTGGCCACCTCGAAGCCTGTGAAAGTTCGGGACACTTCTGCTCCGACGGCGTCCATGACCTGAAGCGTCAGCGCGAGATAACCGAAAGAGCCCTCCAACCCTTCGACTCTGAGCGCCACCGCTTCGCTTGTCATTGGGGCCGCTACCAGGAGGGCAGTGGCGAACTGGCTGCTTTTCGAGGAGTCAATCGTCATCTCGCCACCCCACAATCCCCCCTGGCCATTGATGGATACCGGGAGAAAGCCCTCGGTGGTCTTCAGCTGCACGCCTTGGTCTGTCAGAGTTCTGACCAGTGCATCAATCGGCCTTTGGCGCAGATGCCCCTGACCGTCCACCACGGTCGGGCCTTCCGCGAGGCATGCCAGGACCATGGCGATACGGGCCGTGAGCCCCGACTCGAGGACATCCAACTTGGCATCTGGCGCCTCGAGCCGGCCGCCGGTTCCGTCCACCGTCCAGGGTTCTCCCCTGTCGTCGACGGATATGCCAAAGGAACGCAACACGCCGATCATCGCCACGGTGTCGTCGGCTCGCAAGGCCCCGTAGATGTGGGATCTTCCCTCTGCGAGACCAGCCACAGCGAGGGCTCTGATCGTTGCCGATTTTGAACCGGGCGGCTTTACCGTGGCATCGACCGGCCTTGACGCCGTGCGGACTTCCAGAGCAGCCGTCACACAGATTTCCCAGATTCGAAAAGGTTTCGAACTTCGGACGCTGACAGAGGACGGGACTCGCCGGGCTGTAGATCATGGTCGATTATCGGCCCGATAGCGGTGCGCACCAGGCGAGTTGTCTCGTGGCCGATCGACGCCAACATTCGCCGTACCTCGCGGTTTCGCCCTTCCACCATCACCATCTCCACCAGTGATCGACCTTCGGATGACTCCACCAAACGGGCCGACCGCGCTCGGGCAATACCATCTTCGAGTTCAACCCCGGACACCAGCCGCCTCAGCTTGGATGTCGACGGCACACCATCCACCATTGCCAGGTACTTCTTGGTTATCCCATAGCGGGGATGGGTGATCCGATTGGTGAGTTCACCGTCGTTCGAGATCAAGATTAAACCCTCGGAGTCTGCGTCCAGTCTGCCAACGGGATACAAGCGCTTGTCCGAGAAAATGAAGTCCACAACGGTCTTTCTGCCCTGTGGATCTGCTGCTGTGGAGATCACCCCGACCGGCTTGTACAGAAGATGGGTCTCGATCTCGGGGTTCACCGGCAGTGGAACACCATCCAGTGTGAGAGTCTGGCTCTCGACGTCGACACGATCTCCGAGACGCGTCGGCTTATCGTCGATACGAACCCGGCCCTGCTCGACCGCCTCCTCCGCTTTTCTCCGCGACATCAACCCGGCATTTGCGATCGCCTTCTGGATGCGGATCCGTTCCGCCATGGGCCTAGGCGTTTCCGGGCCGGAGACTCTCCTCCAACGAGTCGACAAAACTGGCAGGCGGAAGGTGGTCAGCCAGTGGTGGCAATTCCTCCAGGGAGGCGAGACCGAGCTTCTCGAGAAAGAGCTCAGTGGTCTGATAGACAGCGGGGTTGCCGGGCAGGCTGAGTCGTTCTCTCTCCTCGATGAAGCCCAAGCGCTCCAGTGTGCGTATTGCTGAGTCAGAATCCACACCGCGCACCTCAGACACCTGGGTGCGGGCTATTGGCTGGCGATACGCCACCACCGAGAGGGTCTCCAGAGCGGCGCCAGAGATCTTCCGAGCGGTGGCCGAGGTCGCAAATCGCTCCAGGTAGGAGTAGGCATCGGGATGGCTGTACAAACGCCAACCCCCTGCGACGGTGCGCAGCACCATTCCGGCTCCACGTGTTTCCATCTCCTCGCGAAGCTGTAGGAGCAGATCCTCAACCTGCGCCGTTGAGACTTCGAGCACCTCCGCCAGCTCGCCGGCGGGCACTGGCGACTCGGTCACGAACAGGACTGCTTCGAGGGCGGCAAGTTCGTTCAAGATGCCCACTCCGAGGTCAGGTCGATGCTGGGATCGTCTCGATGGCGAACCTCGATCGTCGACAGCCAATCATCCTGGGCAACCTCGATCAGACCCCAGCGGGCCATCTCGAGTAGGGCGAGGAAGTAGGCGGCGACCTCAACCGGGCGGTCACAGTGTTCGGTCAGATCCTCGAAGCTGGAGATGGCGACTGCCTCGATGCGAAGACGCAGGTCCTCTATCGCCATCTCGACACTCGGCAGTTCCAGATCCAGGTGATCGAGATCGAGTTCCTGTGACGACCTCCTGAAGACTCTGGCAGCGAGAGCAGCCAAAGCGTTGGCGTCGATGGGCATGACCACGTCAGGCAAAGGAGCCCGAACATCCTGATCGAGACCGGAAACCCGGGGCACATATCGATTCCCGTCCTGAAGCCTTCGCTGAAGCACCGCTGCGACGTCTTTGAAGGTGACACACACCAGCAACCGGGAGAGCAGACGGTCTCGTTCCTCGATGAGAGCCAGCTCGTCGTCGAGTTCGATGTCACCCGAAGTCGGAAGCAGAAACTGGGCTTTCAACTGGATCAGGGTGGCCGCGATGAGGAGAAACTCCGAGGTGACGTCGATGTCCATCTCGCGCATCTCGTCGAGGAATGAGATGTACTCCTCCACCACCCCGGTGAGGCCCACCGCTGTTATCTCGACCTGGTGCTTGGTTATCAATTGAAGAAGCAGGTCGAGAGGGCCTTGAAACACAGTCGTGTTGACGCGGAATGTCATTGCGGGGAGAGATTATTCAGACAACACCCCTTACTCTGGCCTTTGGCGCCTGATCCGCCGAGAGCAGGATCTCCCAAATCTGGCTTTCGATGGTTCGAGGCCGCTCATCCTGATGATGAAGCGCGAATTCGATGGCGAGCGGTGGCGCTCCCAATCGGGCGAGCTCTCGGGCTCCGTTCTTGCCGTGGTCCTTGTAAAGGAGCATTCGCCTGGTGAGCGGAAGCCCGAGAAGGATCATGATCGACGTGACGGAGCGACCGATCACTCCGAGCCGGGCATGACGTTCCCGATGTCGTGCATCAACGCCGCTGCAATGACATCGCTGTCGCTACGCCCATCCGAAATCACGCTCAGAGCGGCGTGATATCCGTGACGTTGATCCGCTGTCATTTGCTCGAAGAACACCTCGGCCATCTCGGCGGTGAGCCACGAGTCAACCGCGGCCCCCTCGGAGATTGACAGCGGCCTTGACGTGAGGACGTCGAAGAACCGCCTGATCAGATGGCTCAGAGAGCCAGGGGCCCGTGTCAGGAAACCGCCCGGGATTTGCAGTCGATGCAGAGGATGGACTCAGGTCGAAACCTCATTCGATCGGCTCCGATCTCTTGGCCGCAGTTGTCGCAGGTCCCGTAGGTTCCCGCGGCGATGTGCGCCAACGCATTATCGACATTCTCCAACTGGCGCTTCAGGGAGTCAACCAGCCCGAGCACCTCGGTTCGTTCAGCTGTCACAGCCGCGGCGTCGGCGAAGCTCTCCCCAAAATCGAGATCGGCCTTTAGGTCCCCCGATTCGACCGCGCCGAGTTCATCAAGCTGATGAACCAAGTTCTCCCGCTCGGTTCTGAGGGCCTTCTCTGCGGTTGAGATGTCGAGCGACATCACCTACTCCTTGGATGTGCCTGGACGTAGATCTCCATCACGTGGGCGGGACTTACCCTCGTATAGACCTGGGTGGTGCTGATTGTAGCGTGTCCCAGCATCTCTTGAACAGTTCTGAGGTCGGCTCCGGCCTCCACCATGTGGGTCGCAGCGGAGTGCCGCAAGACGTGGGGCGACACCCGCATCGGTTCGATTCCTGCTCCCTCGGCGTGCTTCTTGACCACGTCAAAAGCCCCCTGTCGTGAGAGTCTTCCGCCCCTCAAATTGAGAAACACCGGGTCGCCTGGCTCCGAGCGTCTGAGGAGTGACAGGCGGTCGGGCAGCCATCGTGACATGGCCTCGACTGCCTTGGAACCGAGCGGCACGAGACGCTGTCTGGAGCCCTTTCCCGTTACCAGAACAATCTTGTCCGTCAGATCGAGGTCGCCCAGGTCGAGACCGACCGCCTCCGACACTCGGGCGCCTGACGCGTAGAGAAACTCCAAGAGAGCAGAATCGCGGCGGGCACCTGGAGTCTCAGAACCCGGAGCTTCCACCAAGGCGATTACCTCCTCGATCGTGAGGGCCTTGGGAAAGGGATCCGGGCGAGGTGGAGTGTCGATGAGACTCGTCGGATCGGAATCTCTCAACTCCTCGATGAGGAGAAAACGATGGAAACCTTTGACCGCGGCGATCTTTCGTCCGATGGTCGCGTTTGTCAGATGTTTCTCACGCAGTTGGCTCACGAACTGCTCAACCAGATCAGCACTCGGCTCAGTGCCGTCCAGGAAGAACAGA
Source organism: Acidimicrobiia bacterium (assembly GCA_036446715.1). Classification (GTDB taxonomy): domain Bacteria; phylum Actinomycetota; class Acidimicrobiia; order Spongiisociales; family ZC4RG35; genus SZUA-217. The sequence goes on from JAZFTN010000130.1 coordinate 5,687, forward strand.
TACTGGGTGAGGTCCTGCTGGTAGGCGGTAAGCGTGTTCCGGGCCAAACCCTTCTCGACCCGAAGCGATACCAGATACTCCTCGATGCACTCGGTCATCGAGAGTCGGTCGGGTCTCAGAGGGCCTCGGCGGCAGGGACGTGGTCAACGCCGAGGCTCTCGGCGACAGCGCCATGACACACACTCTCACCCACGATGTTCACTCCAAATTCGAGTTCCGGGTGGGCGGTGATGGCATGTCGTACGCCCTCGTCGGCGAGGGCTACCACATAACTCATCGTGGCGTTGGTCAAGGCGTAGGTAGACGTGTGGGGCACTGCCCCGGGGATGTTTCCCACCGCGTAGTGGAGGACGTCATAAACCGTGAAGACAGGATCCGTGTGGGTTGTCTCCTTGGATGTCTCGAAACAACCTCCCTGGTCGATGGCGACGTCGACGAGCACAGCACCACGCTTCATCGATTGCACCATCTCC
>JAZFTN010000131.1:0-3775 GCA_036446715.1 Acidimicrobiia bacterium
CTGAATCGCACCGGTGACACCATCTGACGAATGAGCAGCTCGGAGACCGTGCCAGGATCATGTTGGGTCGCAGTTGTGTTCGACCACACGGGGAACGCGAGACGGTCAACCTCGAACTCGGCTAGAGCACCGGCCATCTCATCAGCGGCAAGCTTCATGAACGACGAGTGGAATGCACCGGCCACCTTCAGAGGTATTGCTCTCCCCACACCCAGATCCCTGGCATTGGCGACGACCCAGTTGATGTCGTCAGTACCTCCGGCCAGGACCATCTGGCCGGGAGCGTTGATGTTGGCCACCTCGAGCCGCCCCCCATCCTCCTGACGCCGGGTGGCTATCGACCTTGCCAGATCCTCGTCGGCGCCTATCAGAGCGGCCATCCCCGAGGGTTCCAGGTCGGCAGCGGCCGCCATCGCTTTTCCTCGCCGAGTGACGACATCGAGCGCCGTCTCATACCCGACTCCACCTGCTGCGGTCAGGGCCGTGTATTCACCCAAGGAATGGCCGGCGGCACCTGCCGGCTGTGACAGAAGGGCTTCGGCAAGGATCTCCCACAGGGCAAAGCTGAGTGCGAAGAGTGCAGGCTGGGCATGCTCGGTTCGGGTGAGATCCTGTTCGGGGCCTTCCAGACACATCTCACGGAGTGACCATCCGAGGATCTGATCCGATCGATCACCAAGCAGGTCGGGACGCGCCTCAAACAAGTCTGCGCCCATGCCAACAAACTGACTTCCCTGACCAGGGAAAAGAACTCCGAGACTCACCTGCTATCCGACCGCAATCAAACCAGTTGGGTTACCAGCCGATCGACGTCTGCGGCGTCGACGTCCCGGTGGGTAACGATGCGCCACGCCCCTCCGCTGGGGGCGCTGGCCTTGATCCCTGCGCTATCGAGACGATCGCTGAGCTCAGGCCATGAGAGTCCCACTCTGGAGAAATCAACTCTCACCATGTTGGTCTCGACCGAGTCGACATCGACACTGCCGGGGAGTCGATCCGCCAGCAACGTTGCCAACTCCCGAGCCAGGACATGGTCTTCGACGAGTCGATCCCGCCTGTCGAGGGCAACTCGAGCAGCCGCTGCGATGACGCCGGCCTGTCTCATCCCGCCACCCAGCCGTCTTCGTAGGTATCTGATCTCATCGATGGCTGCTCGCTCTCCGCAGACGATCGACCCGACGGGTGCGCCCAACCCTTTTGAGAAGCAGAATTGGATCGTGTCGGCCACCCCAGCCCATCGGTCGGCCGGCACGCTGGTTGCCGCTACCGCGTTGAATATGCGCGCACCATCGATGTGGATAGTCAGTCCATGCCCTCGCGCCGTCAACGAGGTTGCCTCCATCGTTTCTATGGGAACAACTCGTCCCCCCGAGAGATTGTGGGTGTTCTCCCAGACCAGGAGCCCGATTCTCGGATAAAACCCGGCCATCGACATCGCCTGGTCGACGTCCGCCGACGTGATCTGACCACCATCGCCGGACACTGTTCGAAACGCCACGCCCGACAGGGCCTGGGGCGCTCCAGCCTCCACCGAGCGCACATGGCTCAACTCGTGCGCCAGGATCTCCTCGCCGGGGTTGGTGTGGAGCATGATGCTGAGCTGATTGCCCATCGTCCCGGTCGGCACGTATATGGCTGCTTCCTTGCCGGTGACCGCCGCTGACTCCTCTTCCAAGGTGTTCACCGTCGGGTCGTCTCGATAGACGTCATCCCCTAACGGAGCGGAGGCCATCGCCTCGACCATTTCGGGAGTCGGACGGGTCACTGTGTCGGAGCGAAAATCGGCTATGCCGTCTGCGAAGGCCATCCCAGGATGGTACGTCGTCAGTGCTCAATCGACGGTTCCACCGCTCCCGGTTTGGGTGAGATTTCAGAGACGATCCAGAGACTCGCCGATTCGGCCGGTGGCCTGTTCGATTCGGCCGACATCCTCAACAAGTGCAAAGCGAACATGCCCCTCCCCTGATTGTCCGAACCCAACACCAGGGCTAACGGCAACACCCGCCTGCTCCAGCAGGTGAATGGAGAAGTCCAGAGAGCCCATGTGATCGTACGGGCCGGGCACCTCCGCCCACACAAACATCGTCCCGGCAGGTTTTTCGACCTTCCAACCGATGTCTGCCAGTCCATCTACCAGTGCGTCTCGACGCATCATGTATGTCCGGTTGACTTCGGCGACAAAACCATCACCGGTAGCGAGGGCCTCGGCCGCGGCGATCTGGATCGGCTGGAACGTTCCGTAGTCGAGATAAGACTTGAGCTTGGCGAGAGCACCCACCACCTCGGCATTGCCGACGAGGAATCCGACACGCCAACCGGCCATCGAGTGGCCCTTGGTCAGCGAATAGAGCTCGACCGCCACGTCCTTGGCTCCCGGAATCTCGAGGATCGAAGGTGGCCGGTAGCCATCGAAGGCGATGTCCGCATATGCGAAATCATGCACGAGGACCACGTCGTTCGTCTTTGCGAACTCAACAAGCCGGCTGAAGAAGCCAAGGTCCACGGTCTTGGTGGTCGGGTTGTGCGGGAAGCTGACGATGATCACCCGGGGGCGAGGCCAGGAGTTGCGAAACATCCTGTTGATTATCTCGAAATAGTCCTCCTCAGATCCGATCGGCGCCTTCCGTACCTCGGCACCGGCGATGATCGGGGCGTAGATGTGGATCGGATACGAAGGCTCCGGAACGATGGCAGCATCACCGGGCTGAACCAGGGTCCACATGAGGTGAGACAGACCCTCCTTGGCGCCAATCGTGGAAATGACCTCCGTCTCCGGATCCAATTCGACCCCGAATCTCCTCGAATAACGACCGGCAAGAGCCTCCCTCAGATCCTGAATCCCCCTCGAAACCGAATAGCGGTGATTGGAAGGCTGACGCGCCTCGCGAATCAGGGTCTCAACCGCTTGATCGGGGGATGGGATGTCGGGATTGCCAAATCCGAGGTCGATGACGTCGGTTCCGCGGAGTCGAACCTCTGTCTTGCGCCGATTCATCTCGGCGAAGGCATAAGGGGGCAGTGATCCGATGCGGCGGAAGTCCATTAGGAGTCTGCTGATTGATGCCGTTGCTCGGATCGGCGGCCAGGCGCGCCAGTCGCAAGGAGGAGGTTTCGCCACTCCTTGCGGCGGAATGGTGAAGCCGAGGACACCGCGAGTGGTGATGCCTGGTCGTCGAGATGGGTGACATGCATTATTCAGCGGGCTCCTGGCGGGTCAAGCTAAACCAGAACAACAGGCGGGTCCGGCAACCTCGGCAGATTCAAGCCCGGGCTACTGGTGGCGAGCGGTTACCCGGAGAGACGGTCGATGATGGCGGTGAGGCGTTTTGGCATGATGGAGCGCGAAAGCCCGACTGCCTCCCGAACGAGACTGAGGAGATCACCTGGACCATCCCAATGCTCGTCGACAATCTCGGGGCCGGCTCGCTCGATCAACGAGTCGATGGCGAACAGGACAAGGAGGATATCGTCGGCCCAGCCAATGACGGGAATCACATCGGGGATCAGGTCGATAGGGCTCACCACATAAGCGGCGGCTATCCCGAGAGTGATCTTCGCCCGGCGAGGCACACGCGGGTCGAGCAGTAGCCGCCCGACCAGCTTGAGGATGTTCGGCAGCAGCAGGGCTGCGTCAGCCACCAGACGCTTGCTCTGAATGCTCGCTCCCTTGGGAGGGAGAACATCGTCGGGTCGAAGGCTCTTGGGCTCGTCAGTCATTCGATCTCAATCTTCTGTCGGCTGGAGTCTCGATCATGATGGCCATCTTCGTTCCCTA
>JAZFTN010000132.1:0-5222 GCA_036446715.1 Acidimicrobiia bacterium
CTCTACGGGGCGAGTGCGTCCGGTGAAGGCGATGATCAGCAGAAGGATCGTCAAAAGCGCAGCCAGCGCCGCGGCGATCTTGGCGATGATGGTCTCCAAGGGCTCGGCGATCAGCTTGACGAAGCCGAATCCATCGCAGGTGTCGGCGGCGTCACCGCCGACCTTGTACACACCCCGCAACTGCGATATGTCGATGCCGCGTGACGTGGCGTACTCAGTGACATTCCCCACGTCGCCGTTGTTGATCTGGCTACCGCCGTCGTTGTCCTCGGAGGTTTCCGAGTCGAGTGTGATCTGGACTCCTCCGATCTCGACCCAAATCGTCCACGGGTAGTCATCGAATACGACCGGTGAGGTTGCAGCCCATTGCAGGCTGCCGTGGGGGTCGATCAAGAAAGGGTCCTGCTTGCTGGTGTCGGTGACGTTGGTGGCATCCGGAACCGACGTTTGTGCCTGGACCTCACATCCACCGTTGAGTTGGCCGGCCTCATCGAGGGTGGCGAGCCCGGTTGCTCCCCAGGCGGCCATCGGGATGAGGATGATGAAAGCAACGATCATCGGCCCTGGAGCGCCTACCCGCTTGACACTCAGCAGTACCAGTCCAATGACCCCGATCACCGCCGGCATCAAGAATACCGTGATCTTGTCCAGAGGCCAGAACCCTTGCTGCTGAAGCAAGACTGCCACGGCAAGTCCGATCAGGGTGCCGAGAATCGCTCCGGTTAGAGGTCGCCCTCTGGCCACGCGAACCTGGATTTCGGCGGATTCTGCTTGGTCTTCGGCCATCAATACCTCCTGGAGGGACAAGTTAGGCGTGTTACCGACGAGGTGTCGGGAATACGTGGGCCGTCAGGTCGGATAGCCTTCCTATATGCCCCGCATCCGAGCCGCATCGATTGACGAGCACAAGGCTTTGACGCGAAGTGCCTTGCTCCAGGCGGCGCGGGATCTGATCGACGATACCGGGACAGCCGACATCTCGCTTGGGGAGGTTGCCCTTGCCGCTGGTGTTGGCCGAACCACCTTCTACGACTATTTCTCTGATAGAGACGATGTCATCGCTTCGCTGGTGGAAGAGGAACTTCCCATCGTGTTGAGTGGTGTCATCGAGTCTGTCCACGGCGACCTGTCAATTCCCGAGAGGCTCGCCGAGTTGGCGGCGCGAACGGTGGAGTTCGTGGCGACCGACAGAGTGTTCGGTGTGATCCTCCATCGTGACGCGGGCCGTATGAGCGTCGAGGCCCAGGAACGGATCGCTGCCTCCCACGGCGAGCTCTCGTCGGAGATGGCGAATCTCTACATGCAGGGTGTCAGCCAGGGGCACTTCAACACCATGCCACCGGCGTTGGCAGGCCAGTTGATCCAAGACACGATCATGGCTGGAGCGCGCGTGTTGATAGCGGCCGGGACTTACGACGAGGAGAGCCTTTCCGAAGTCACGCGTGGAGTGCGGACCTTCCTTCTTGGAGGGCTCGGGTATTCAAGTCTCTAGGAGTCTGCCGGTGGTGAAGATCTGATCGGCAACTACCCTGTTGTTCCACTGTGTCTTCAACCATGCTCGAGTCAATCTCACAACCCGCAGACCTTCAGGACCTCACCCCCGACCAGCTCGACGACCTGTGCGAGGAGATCAGGGCTTTCATCCTCGAGAAAGTCTCGAGGACCGGTGGCCACCTTTCCCCCAATCTGGGGGTAGTTGAGTTGACGATCGCCCTGCACCGGGTCTTTGATTCGCCCCGCGACCGTCTCATCTGGGATGTCGGGCACCAGGCATACGTTCACAAGCTGCTCACCGGTCGCGCCGGTCGCTTCGACACTCTGCGCCACACCGGCGGTCTCTCCGGCTATCCGAGTCCGGATGAGTCCGAGCACGATTTCGTGGAGAACAGCCATGCATCAACGTCGCTTTCCTATGCGCTTGGCCACGCTCTCGCCGGTTATGACGGATGGACCGTGGCCATCATCGGCGACGGAGCCTTCACCGGGGGGATGGCCCACGAGGCTCTCAATCACATCGCGGTGACCAGGCCTGAACGGCTGATCATCGTTCTCAACGACAATGGACGCTCCTACGCCCCAACAGTTGGGGGGCTGGCGGCGTTGGCCAATCTTGCTCACTTCCGGATTGATCCCCGTTATGAGAAAGCGAAACGGACCATCTCCAAGTTGCTTCGCGGCCTGCCGCTGGTCGGTGAGACCGCCGACGAGCTGGCTGGACGCGTCAAGGACGCCGTCAAGCAGATTCTGGAGCCGGCAACCGTGTTCGATGCTCTCAACCTCAAGTACAGCGGTCGGATCGATGGTCACGACATCGCCTTGTTGGAGGAGACGCTGAAAGTCGCCAAGAGTCTCGGCGAACCGGTCGTGGTCCATGTCGTCACGGAGAAAGGCAATGGCTATAAGCCTGCCATCGAAGACGAGGAGGAAAAGCTTCACGGTGTTGGCTCGTTCGACATCGAAACGGGCCGCGCCCTGAAGTCTGAGCTCAAACTGACCGAGGTGGCGGGACGTGCTCTGGTCGACGCTGCGACGCGGAACCCGGACATGATGGGGGTCTCGGCCGCAATGATCTCGACAGCGGGACTCAAGCAGATGGCGCAGCGATTCCCCGACCGTGTCGTCGACACGGGGATTGCCGAGCAACATGCAGTCACATTGGCGGCCGGTATGGCGATGGCCGGGAAGAAGCCTGTTGTAGCGGTTTACTCCGCCTTCCTGCAACGGGCGTTCGACCAGATAATTGCCGATGTCGCGCTACATGATCTTCCGGTCACGTTCCTCATCGACCGGGCCGGCATCACCGGGCCTGACGGACCATCTCACCACGGGGTCTTCGACATCTCTTATCTGAGGATGATCCCCAATCTCGTCGTCGGTGCGCCGGCGGATGCGACCGAGCTTTGCGCCATGATCGAGACCGCGGCCGATCATGATGGTCCGATCGCCATTCGTTATCCGAAAGCAGGGGCGGTGTCGGTGCCATCGATACCGGTTGATCCACTGACAATCGGCGAGGCGGAGCGGCTGAGCGATGGCGACGAGGTCCTGTTGGTCGCGGTGGGGCGGATGGTGGAGATCGCCGAGAAGGCCGCGGTCGACCTGGGGGAGAAAGGCGTAAGTGCCGGCGTGGTCAATGCCCGTTGGGTCAAGCCTCTCGACCCGAGGATCGTGGAGTGGGCCGGCGCGGCCGACCGCGTGGTCACCCTCGAAGACGGTGTGGTCGCCGGTGGTTTTGGGGCCGCAGTCATGGAGATGCTATCGGATGCCGGGGTGACCAAGGACATCACCTGCATTGGAGTTCCTGACCAGTTCCTTCCATTCGGCTCCGCCGGCGACGTCATGGAGTCGGTCGGGATGGACACCGATTCGGTGGTGCAGCGGGTTCTGGTGGCGCTGGGGGCCTAATAGCCGGGTATTGCGATTCTTCGTTCGTACCAGCGGAGCATCAGGCTGAGGCCGAGAGTGAGGACGACGTAGATGACCATCAGGACGAAGAACGACTCACGGAATCGGAAGCTGGACCCCGAGTAGAGCCGGGCCATCTGGGTCAGTTCGCGAACCGCGAGAACCGAGACCAGGGATGTGTCTTTCATCAAGGCGATCAAATCGTTCCCCAAGGCGGGCAACATGTTTCGCACGGCCTGGGGCAGGACGATCTTTCTCATCACCTGGCGATCGGTCAGTCCGAGGGCGGTGCCTGCCTGAGACTGATCGCGCGGCACCGACTGGATTCCGGCGCGAAACACCTCGGCGATGAAGGCCGCATAGAAAAGGGAGAGGGCGATCCCGCCTCTCACAGCCATGGGAATGGCGCGACTCGGCTGATTGATGAGATCGGCGAAGTCGGGGACCAGCACCAGAGCTACCGCGAAGATGAAGACCAACATCGGGATGCCCCGGATGAATTCGATGTAAAGCGCTGCCAGGTTGCTCACCGTGGTCTTATTGCTGACGCGGGCAAGACCGATGAAAAGCCCCATGAATGTGGCCACGAAGAATGACCCGAGAGTCAGATAGAAGGTCATCGCGATGCCCTGCATGAGACCGAGAGGGACCGGGAAGATCTGGGTGAAGGCTTCTCGGTACTCGTCGCTGAAGAGAATGGCGACGACCATCGCGCCGATGATCGCCAGGAGACCGGCCAGCCACCATGGAAACTCACGGCTATCGAACTTGTAGGCCCCGCCGGGGTGCGGTGCTACCAGCTCAGCTTCATGGTCAGCCAGGGAACTCATGTAGAAAGGTGCGTCAGATCGATGATCTGACGCACCTTATCGAGTCGAAGTGAGGCTTACCCACCGACGATTTCGTCGTATCCCAGATCGAAGTCCTCTCCGAAGTACTTCACACCAAGAGCATCGAAGACGCCATTAACCTTGAGCTCTGCGATGGCCTCGTTGACCGGGCCCACCAGATCCGAGCCCTGAGGGAAGATGAACCCGAGCGGGTCGGATTGCAAGCCATCGTCGATCGTCTTGATCTTGTCGGCATTCGCACCGATATAACCGAGACCGGCGGCGTCGTCGATCATCACCACGTCGACGTCCCCGGCGATCAGCGCCTGGATGGCCAGTGGGAATTGGTCGAACGCCTGGATCCTGTCGGCACCAACCAGGCTCTCGGCCAACTCATAGTTGGTTGTACCCACCTGGGTGCCGACTATGGCCTCGGAGTCGATGACATCCTGGGCGCTGGCGTAGCGATCATCACCAGCCTGCACAACGAACTTCTGCTGGACAACCATGTAGGAGTCCGAGTAGTCGACGATCTCCTTGCGCTCGTCAGTAATCGAGATGCCGTCTGCCGCGGTGTCCAGATCACCCTGGGCGACCTGGTCGATAACCGCGGGCCAGCCGGCCTCTACAAACTCGGGCGTGCAGTTGAGGAGCTTGCAAATCTCCGTCCAGGCGTCGTAGTCCCATCCCTCACCCTCGGTTTCTCCGAGCGGGATGTAGTTGAAGGGGAGATACAGGTTCTCGACACCGACGGTCACCGTGCGACCTTCAAGGTCGGTGAATCCCTCCGCGGCGGTTCCGCCGGAGCTGCCGCCACTGTCACCGCAGGCGGCGACGATCAGGGCAAAGACGGCCAGAATCGCTAGTAAACGTGTTTTGTTCTTCATTGGCTTATTGGTCCTCCTGTGAACCGAACGGCAAGCGTATCAAGGCTGGCTCGCCACTGGCGAACCGAACGGGTTTGGCCGGCAGAGGTGGTTGTGCGAT
>JAZFTN010000133.1:0-15643 GCA_036446715.1 Acidimicrobiia bacterium
CCTCTTTCGCGACACTGTGCCGCAAGACGCTGCACATTGGCCACCACGTTCTGTTCCTTGGCGTGCTCGGGAGCCCCAGACTCGGCAAAGGCCCCACCGTCGATCATGACATCGTTCTGCAGGTCCTGAACCAATAAGGCGCAGCGACTGGCGTCGAGTGTGAACTCGTCACTCATTTCATTCCTCTCTTTTGTTATGGCGTTAACTCGATCAGCCCATGTAGGGCTCGCGATGCGGCCCGACCTTGGTGCGAATCGTGTACAGCGATGTAGAACTGGGCATGTACAACGTCTTCCAGTCATCATCACCCCAGGTCAGGTTGCCGACATTTTGGGGAACCAGGACCTTGCCGAGGTGCTCGCCTTCTGACGAGAAGATCCAAACGCCACCTGGGCCGGTGACCCAGATGTTCCCGCGCTCGTCGCACTTCATGCCGTCGGGGATACCTTCTTCGATGACTCCGGAACCAATGTTCTCGGCAAATCGGCGGCCATTGGAAAGGGTCCCATCTGCGTTGACGTCGTACACGTCGATCAGCGCTCGTGGCGTGTCGTTGATGTAAAACAACGACTCGTCGGGAGAGAAGCAAATCCCGTTTGGCTGCTCGTACTTGTCGCGATCGACAACCAACTCCATGTCAGCGCCATCTGGAGGAATCCGATAGACAGCTTGGAAGCCGAGTTCGCGGTCCCTCTCCTCACCAAAGACGGGCATGCGTCCGTACCAAGGGTCCGAGAAGTAGATCGACCCGTCGGAGCGGACACATACATCATTGGGGCTGTTCAACTCCTTGCCCTCGAAGTGTGACGCCAGCGTCTCAATCGTCCCGTTCGGTCTTTCCAATTTCAGAGACGACGTGACGTGTTCGCAGACAATGAGGTTGAGATCCTCGTCGTAGGTCATGCCGTTGCATTTGTTGGACGGATTCCGCATCTCGATAACGCCAGTTCCCGGTGTGTATTTGCGGCGAACATCTCCCGGCATGTCCGAGAAGAGGAGGTAGCCACCCTCCGGGTTCCAGATCGGCCCCTCGGTAAAGGTGAAGCCGGTTCCAACTTCTTCGAGTGTTGCGTCCTCGTCCAGGAGCTCCCAGATTGCATCTGAGCGCCCTTCTACATCACCCATTTGCTCCTCCTTCCAGCGCTAGCGGACCTTCAGGTCTCCAGCAGGGTCGAAGTGGCACGCCACCCGACGACCGCTGGGCGATACAAACATCAACGTACGGACACTTCGCCTCGCGACACCAGACTCACTGGGAGCAAAATCCAACCTCATTTGAGCTAGTTCCTACGGACTAGTGGTGTGTCAGGTAACATGCGCAATATTTGTGAAACAGACCACTATCCCGCTGGGGCCGGGGCGCGATCCCAGGGTTTGGCCTAATCTCGCTAGATGACCACCGCGCACAAGAACAATTCAAAGCTCGCTGCGCCAATGGACAGCAACGACACTCTTGCCATATACGCGCAACTTCTTCGCGGGGAACTCGAAGGCGACACGGCACTGCGCGCCAGCCAGCAGATGTTGCAGATGATCTTCGACACCATCCCACAAGCGATCTGGTGGAAGGATCGCGATTGCGTCTTTCTTGGGGTCAACCGCGTGCTGGCCAACCTTGCCGACCTCGAGCCGGAGGAAATGATCGGAAAGTCCGACTTCGACATGCCCTGGGCTTCCGGCAAGCCCTACGGGGCAGCGTGGTACCAGGAGTGCGACCGAGAGGTGATGGAGTCAGGCATCCCCCGATATGGCATCAAGGAAGAGCTGACAATGCCGGACGGAACCAACGTGTGGATCGAAACCAACAAGATTCCCCTCCGGGATTTTCGCGGTGAGGTCATCGGCATCCTCGGCAACTTTCAAGACGTCACCAAGCGGCACATCGCCGACGAGGCTCGCATCCAAGCCCTGACCGAGCTCGACGAACGGGTCAAGGCTCGAACATCCGATCTGCGCAAGGCCAATGAGGCGCTTCGAAGAGAGGTTGAAGACCGTATCCGACTCGAAGCTCAAGAAAGAAAACAGCGTGGGTACGCCGAAGCGCTTCGAGACACGGCTGCCGCGGTCGCCGAATCGCTAGACCTCGATGAAGTCCTGGAACAGGTGCTCTTGGGTGTCGACCGCTTGATCAAACACCACATAGCTGCGGTGGTACTCACCGACGACGACGGAGCCCACACCCTCGCCCAAACACGTGTGAACAGCAGGGATCAGGTTGTCTTTGGAATCGAAACGGGAACAAAGATTGATCATCTACCGCTCATCGCCGACATGGAGCAGACGGAGGGCTCGCTCATACGTAACGATCTCCCGGAAGGTGGTCTTGGTGACAAAACACGTTCGGCTATCGGCGCTCCCATCACAGTCAGCGATACCCGGATCGGCTACTTGGTGGTAGAAAGCATCTCGCCTGGTTTCTTCGACACCAACCACACCGAACGGCTCACCGCCATCGCCGACCTTGCTGCGGCTGCCATCTCCAACGCCCAGTTGTTCAGTGCCGAGGCTGAACTCGCTGCCCTCGAGGAACGACAACGTCTGGCCCGGGAACTCCACGACGCGGTAAGCCAAACCCTCTGGACCACCAACATCGTCAGCAACTCGATCAGTGCAAGCGGGCCGGCAGAAGTGACCGAAGAACAGCTGGAAAGACTGCGGACCCTCACCCGAGGTTCCCTCGCCGAGATGCGTGGCCTTCTCCTCGAGCTTCGACCCGCCTCACTGGTCGAGACCCAATTCACCGAGCTACTCGATCAATTGGTGGACGCGTTGCAGAGCAGACGGGCAATCAAGGCGATGGTCCACAGCCCGGCCACCATCGACCAATGGGAACCCGTTCCCACCGCAAAACACGCCCTGTATCGCATCGCCCAAGAGGCGTTGAACAATGTCGCCCGTCATTCTGGTGCCACCGAAGTAGAAATCGACGTCACCGTGGCTGAAAACCGTCTCGTGATGACGATTTGCGACAACGGTCAGGGTTTCTCCGCCCAAGACCCCAAGGCCGACCGCCTCGGCCTCTCGATCATGAAGGAACGTGCCGAAGCGGTTGGCGCGGAGTTTGAGCTGCACTCGGTGCCCGGCTCAGGAACCACCATCTCAGTGCTTCTTCCAATCGAGCACGCCATCTCGCCGAGATGACTGAGATTCGCGTCTTGGTGGTCGACGATCATGACCTTCTCCGGGAAGGTGTGGTGGGCACCTTGAGCAGTTTCGACGATATCGAAGTCGTCGGCCAAGCGAACAACGGCGAAGCCGCGGTGAGATTGGTCGCCGATCTCGACCCAGACGTCGTGGTCATGGACCTGGTGATGCCGGGCGGGAGCGGGATGGACGCCATCCGCAAGATCAGCGCCAACTACTCACGAACCAAGGTTCTTGCGCTCACCAGCTTCACAGACGGGTCGATGGTGCGCAGAGCCATCGAGGCGGGCGCCACCAGCTTCTTGTTCAAGAACGTCGATCTGGAAGACTTCGCCAATGCCGTACGAATGACCGCCGCCGGTCAGAGCACTCTTGCGCCAGGGGTCGCGGCTCACCTGGTCGCCAAGCCCGACTCCATCGGAGATCTGACCCAACGCGAAGAGGAGGTTGCCAACCTGATCGCGGCGGGCCTGTCCAACGCCGACATCGCCCGCGAACTCCACATGTCGGTGTTCACCGCAAAAAACCACGTTCGCAATATCCTCATGAAGCTGCAGGTTCAGTCACGCACCGAAGCCGCATCGTTGATCCTCAACCATCGCTACCAAATGCAAGGGGGCAGCTGGGACCAGGAGTCTGCTCCTAGTTCATAGGGACTAGCACCAGCGAACCCCTAATTTGGCCTGGTAGAGCCTGGCAACCACCAAGGACCTTCTCATAGGCTCAAAATGCCATTTCGCTCAGGCGAGATGGTGCTGTCATGAAAGCGCAGTAAGCGGCGGGAGCTGTCAGATTGGGGTCTCGATGAGTGTCGATGTTGTAATCCCGGAGTCCGAGAGTGAGGCCGTCGAGGCCTACGGCGACGGCTCCGACATCACGGTGATTGCTGGAGGCACAATCGTGATGCAGCTTCTCAACTACCAGAGATTCAAACCTTCGAAGGTCCTGCTGCTCGCCCATGCGGGCATGTCCTACATCAACATGCCAGTCAAAGAACAAGGCCAAAACGACGGTTCGACCGTGACTGTCGGAGCCACCACCCCGCTGGCGGAGCTGACCGTCCTTGCATCCCCCCTCGGTGCTTGCGCAGCAAACGTTGCTGACGACGAGATTCGAGGACAGGCCACTCTGGGTGGCAACTTGTGCTCTCCTGCTCCCCCCGAGCACCCAAGTGGTGATCTCCAGGGGGCCCTCATCGCTCTCGACGCAATGGTCCGCTCCACCGGAGCCGATGGGGAGAAATCCGAGCAGATCGAGGATTTCCTCCCTCACCGCTCGGACCGACTGGCGCTCGATGTCTCATTCGAACCACCTGCCTCCGGCGCCTTTGCCGCCTTTCGACGGCCACACGCCCACCACTACACACCACTTGCAGTCTCCGGGGCCACAAGCGCAGACGGGACCGTGCGATTGGGTGTTACGGGTGCTGGCGACTTCGGAATCCGACTCAATGCCGCCGAAGCTGCAGCCGACGACCCCGAAGCAGCAGGAGAAGCCTCGTTGACCGATGTGACCATGGCCGACGACGCGATCATCTCCGGCTGGTATCGGGAACAACTCCTGCCAACCCTGGTGAAACGTGTCCTCAACGAGATGAAAGACGGATCATGAAGCTCGAAGTCAATGGCGTGAACCGGGAAGTCAGGAGTGAGCCGCTCACGCCACTTCTCGACGTCCTTCGCGAAGAACTCGATGTCACCAGTCCAAAAGCCGGTTGTCGTGCCGGCGGCTGTGGGGCATGTACCGTCATGGTCGACGGAAAACCCCGACGATCTTGTTTGATACCGGTCGCTGCTGTCGATGGAGCGTCGATAACGACGGTCGAGGGTTTGGGAACACCCAAGGACCCATCGGCGGTCCAACAATCGTTCATCCACCACTACGCCGCACAATGCGGGTTCTGCACCCCGGGGATGGTGGTGGCGGCAACCGCCTACATAGACGGCGGTGGAAGCGACAACAAGGATGAGATTGCCAAAGCGATATCTGGCCACGTCTGTCGCTGCACCGGCTACACGAAGATCCTCGACGCCATCGCTGCAGCAACGAAACAGACCGAGTTCGATATCACGATCATCGCACCTGACCCGACCACGGTCACGATCGGAGGGAGTGAATAATGAAAGCTGTCGGAGCACGACTTCCCCGCTACGACGGAATGGGCCACGTCACCGGCCACACCCGATTCGTCGACGACGTACGTGTGCCGGGCATGCTTTGGGCCAAGGCACTTCGTTCACCGCACCATCACGCCGCCATCGTCCACATGGACACCAGCAAGGCAGCGGCAATGCCCGGTGTGCACACCATCGTCACCTGGGAGGATGTGCCGCTACTCGAATACGGTCATCTCTCGGGACTTGGCATTCCGGCCGACGAACCACTGCTTGCCCGGGACGTGGTTCGCTACAAAGGCCAGCCGATCGCGTTGGTGGCTGCCGATGACGAAGAAACTGCTTCTGCCGCTGCCGCCGCAATCGAGATCGAGTACGAAGAGCGTCCGGCGCTGCTCGACGTACGTCTCGCCTTCGACGAAGGCGCCCCGAAGATTCATCACTGGGGCAACTGGTACCCCCACTTCGAAGAGGAGATGGATGTCCGGCAGATCCGCAAGGGCAACATCGATCAGGCCTTCGAGGACGCCGACAAGATCATCTCAGGGGTGTATCGCTCCTCGGCCATCGAGCAGGCACCTGTCGAGACCCAGGTTGGCTTAGCCGTGCCCGAACCGGATGGCCGTCTAACGATCTACTCGTGCACCCAGGCCCTTTACTTCTCATTGGGCGTTGTCGCTGCGCACCTGGAAGTGCCCCTCAACAAGGTGAAGATCGTTGGCGGCACTGTTGGCGGAGGTTTCGGGGGCAAGGTCGACACGGCCACTGACACTGTCATCGCCCTGGCTGCCCAGAAAACTGGGCGACCGGTCAAATGGCGCTGGACGCGCGAGGAGGAGTTCCTCGCCTCATCCACGCGGGGTCCATGGCACATGGAAATCATCGACGCGGTCACCAACGACGGTTGGATTCTCGGTCGTAAGATGCTCACACTGCACGATTCGGGCGCATACGCCCGCTTCTCCCCATATGGGCTCACAAAACACAGCTTCCATCACACCGGTGCGTACACGATCCCCAACCTCCACTTTGATGGCTATGTGGTGTTCACCAACAGGGTGCCGTCAACCGCCATGCGGGGATTCGGTGTGACATCGATTTCGTTCGCAGGCGAAACCCATATGACCAGAGTCGCCAACGAGCTCGGGATGGATCCCTACGAAATCCGTCTCAAGAACGCCAACCGGGTTGGAGACACCTCACCGAACCGAATCAGATACACCGACCCGAGCACTGTCGATGTCGTCAAGGCCATCGCGAACGCCGAAGGACGCGAACTAGAGCCGGCTCTAGCCGGTATGACAAGAGCCACCAGGTCGGGCGAAATGCTGCCCCCACACCTGGTTGACCAGCTCGATACATCCGAAGGGAGCCACTGATGGCTAAACATCGCGGCAAAGGCATCTCGGCTATCGAGTATCCAACCGGAATGAATCAAAACGGCGACCCTTCACAGGCGTGGATCAAGGTCAAGCCTGATGGCCGAGTCGACGTGTTCTCCGGAACCGCCGATATCGGCAACGGTGCCAAAACCATTCAATCCCAGATTGTCGCCGAGGCCATCGGCGTCCCTTATGACTGGGTCACATTCGACAACTCGAACACCGACTCGTCACCTGTGTGCACCGGCACGTTCGCCTCCCGGGCCACTTTCGTTGGAGGAAACGCCGTGCTCAAGGCGGCCAAAGAGGTCAAGTTGAAGCTTCTGGAGGCCGCAGGCAAGGAGATGGAGATCAGTCCGGAGGACCTCGAGATCAACGATGGTGAAGTATCGGTGAAAGGATCCCCTTCCGAGAAGATGGGCGTCGACGAGGTCGCCGGAGCAGCGGCATACCGCCACGGCATCCTCATCACCGGTACGGGAGCGCAGCTCAAGCCGTATTCAGAAATCACCAACTCAGCCACTGGTGAGGTCGACTCGCCACCACACTCGGCGATCTCATACGCAGCATGTGCTGTCGAAGTTGAGGTAGACGACGAGACTGGCGAAGTACTGGTTCTAGAAATGACCCAGTGCTACGACGTCGGACGTGCCATCAACCCAGCCCTCGTCGAGGGACAAATCCAGGGCGGGGCCATGATGGGTCTCGGACTCGGAGTTCTCGAGAACAGCTATCCGTACTACCCCTCTGTGGATCATCGCGGTGCCCAGTACAACAGCTACATGATTCCGAGCCCTCTGGACATGCCCAAGGTGAAGACGATCATCATCGAGAATCCATCAGCGGACGGACCGTATGGAGCAAAAGGCATTGGTGAGATGGCCAACAACAGCCAACCGCCCGCTATCGCCTCCGCCGTCCACGACGCTGTCGGCATCTGGGTGACGGAGATTCCGATCACACCGGAGGCCGTCCTCAAGGCGCTCGAAGCGAAGAATGCCGGCGATGACAGTGTTCGTCGCGATGGAAAGCTCGTCTCATTCGACGAGGAGCTGTCGGTCAATACTGTTGCATCGGGGCTCAGCTGGTCGGCATGAACTCTCCCTTCCGTACATGGAAGGGAGTAGACCCGCATGAGTTCGCTCCCGGCGTGACGATCAATGCGATCGGGGGCGAGCAGGTGTTGATGTGTCGGGTCAACTACCTGCCAGGTGCAGTCATCCCTTCCCACTCCCATCCCGACAGTGAGCAACTCATGTTCGTCGTCAGCGGTGACGTGACACTTACAGTCGAAGGTAAAACCAGGACTCTGAAACAAGGAGATGTGGCCGTTGTGAACAAGGGCTTGAACCACAATCTATCCACAGAGGAAGGCTGCACTTTCATCGAAGCTCTCTCGCCTGTCCCACGTGACCACGTGCCCGTCCCCGAAAGGGATCTGGTCCTTGGAGCGGGTGGGGACAGTCTGCACGTGGAGCGCTGAGCAGTGGTACGCAGGGCGCTGGTGACGGGCGGAGCCAGCGGAATTGGTCTGGCATCTGCCCACCGTCTCAAGACTGATGGTCTCGAAGTGTTTGTTGCTGACGTCAACGAAGTGCAACTGGCGGCGGTGGAACCCACCGTGTCGGGGGTCGGCATTCTCGATGTCTCCGATCCCGGCGCCGTCAACGCCTTGGTTGCCGAGTTGAGCCCCATCGACGTGCTCGTCAACAGCGCCGGGGTTGTTGGACCCAACCTCCCCATTTGGGATGTTCCTGACGACGGTTGGGCACACACGATGGCGGTCAATCTCACCGGGACGTTCAACACCATGAAGGCTGTCCTCCCCCAAATGAGGGAACGAGGCTGGGGGCGCATCGTCAACATTGCCAGCATCGCCGGCAAAGAGGGCAACCCCAACCTGAGCGCCTACTCGGCGAGCAAGGCAGGAGTCATCGGGCTGACCAAGTCGGTGGCAAAGGAAGTAGCACAGGACGGTGTGATAGTGAACTCAGTTGCACCAGCCGTTATCGCAACCCCTATGAACGAGGACACGGCCCAGCATGTGCTCGAATACATGATCTCCAAGATCCCTATGGGACGTGTTGGTCAACCCGAGGAAGTTGCCGCCCTCGTCTCGTGGCTGGCATCTGATGAGTGCAGTTTCTCCACCGGGCAGGCCTACGACATCTCCGGCGGCCGGGCCACCTATTAAGAAGGGCTGATTGTGAAGCTTGTCAGAGTTGGAGAGCCCGGATCGGAGAACCCGGCTGTCATCGACAACACAGGGCATGCGAGGGACATCTCCTCACTGCTGTCAGATATCGATGGAGAGACCCTGGCAAATGGTGAGGTGGAAAGCGTGCGGTCTGCCGACATATCTAGCCTCCCGATTGTCGAAGGTCGTCTCGGACCACCGATCGCTCGACCCGGGATGGTGATGTGTATTGGCGTCAACTACGAAGACCATGCCCGAGAGACAGGCGCCAAAATCCCCAAAGAGCCGATTCTCTTTCAGAAAGCCACCAACACCGTGGTGGGCCCGTTCGACGACATCGAGATTCCCAAAGGAAGTGTCAAGACAGATTGGGAAGTCGAACTGGGCGTCGTTATCGGATCGGAGGCTTCATACCTCTCAGACGAGCAGGCCGGCTGGAACGCCATCGCTGGATACACCGTGTCCCACGATGTCTCTGAACGCGCGTTCCAGCTGGAAAAGGGCGGCCAATGGACCAAGGGCAAATCGTGCCCTACGTTCAATCCGCTCGGCCCTTGGCTCGTCACCGCCGACGAGATCGGCGACCCGATGAACCTAGGAATGGTGACAGCTGTCAACGAAGAGGTCCTTCAGAACGGCAACACCCGCACCATGATCTTCAACCCCGGGTATGTGGTTTGGTACGTGAGCCAGTTCATGAAACTCGAACCCGGAGACCTGATCAACACGGGCACGCCTCCAGGCGTGGGGCTTAGTTTCGACCCGCCTCGTTATCTAAAAGATGGCGACGTGGTTGAGTTGACAATCCAGGGACTCGGCACGCAACGCCAGCGTTGCGTCAGTGCCTAGGTCAATCCGGGAGAACCATTTGCCAGTCACCATTGGCCTGATAAAGCCTCTCGTGTAACTCGGCTTCGGCGATGGCCCGAAGGATAGGCTCCTGCCGGGCCGCGTCCTCCTCGGTAAGCACTTGCATCGGCCATGCGGTGACCTCGGCCGGCAACCCCTCATGGAGACGTGCGATGTGACCATGCGTCCAATGGCTCGGGTACACGGCGTCGATGCTCACAGGCTCGAGCGGCTTGCCATTGTGGACATTCATTGCCGCCTCCAGCTTTGGCCAGGTAAGAGTCCACGACCCGTTGATCCCACCATCGCCATCGGGAACCGGCTCGTTCACGGACACCGTGCCCATGTCGTTCACCAACCAGACGTTCATGTCGCCCAAGACCTGCACCGCCCACGGTGTGAGAAGCCCGAAGGCATTTACGAACACTGCGTTGCGGTCGGAACGATCCTTGGCCCTGTCATACGATTTGTGCTCGAGATCAGAGAGGTGACGTTTCATGTCTTCGATGCGCAACTTCCACATCTCCCGTGTTGGAGTGTCAGTCGACAAGGTCAAGCACCTCCCCGCCGCGTCCCTGCTGGATGAGAGGAACATACGTCTCCAGCTCTTCGAGTGTTGACGGATCGGTCAGATCTACGGTTCGACCTTGTTCTGCGGACATGTAGGCAGCCATCGTCAAACGGACGATCTCCAGGCCGTAGGACCAATCGAGCAGCGGCGGACGACCGTCTTCGATGGCCTCAACCAGGTCTCGCTGTTCGTCGACATAGCCATATAGGGCCGGCTCGTCAGGCTGGACGGTGAGCAGTCCTTGACTTGCCGTCGCCTTCTCCAATGCAACCTCGGCATCAGCCACACCCGCGGCGGCGGCATCACCAATGAACAACTCCAGCGGCGAGCGCAAGGAGTTGACCTCCATGGCGTAGCCAGGGCCCAATCCGTCAATCAGGAGGCGCAAGCCCTGCTTGTCGTACATCCACGAGACAGTGAACTGAGCAAGACTCACCTTCTGCGTTTCGGGGTCTCGGAAGGTCACCGTTCCGGTGGCGAAGTCCTCGGCAGGCGTCTTTGTGTAGTCGACGCCGAAGTTGTCCTTCAGCTCTTGTCGCCACTTCGGCTGGCCCCATTTGAGCAACCCCACTTGTGCCGTGACCTTTTCGGGAACCAGGTAGTCGGCTGGCTTACCCACAGGAGTCAACATGTACCAGCCCACCGCGATCGAATGGCAGCCCATGTCTGAGAGGACGCCGCCACCCTGCTGGGTGGGGTCCCAGAACCAGGCATTGTGGGGCCCGGCATGTTCCTCGGCTGCCCGGACAAGCCCGAGTGGTCCCATCGCATCGGCCACCGCGCCGAGTTGGGTTCTGGCTGCGATCAAAGACGGCAGGTGGATCTGATTCTCGAAGTACGACGTGGGCACACCGATCTGTTCCGCGAGTTGGAGGATCCTCCGAGCCTCGGCCATGTTTCGACCCAATGGCTTTTCACAGACCAAGGCCTTCAGACTGGCGCCACCTTCGACCGATCTTGCGATAGCTTCCATCGCCGGGATTCGAGCGAAATTGGGACTGAATAGAGCCACCACGTCGACGTTCTCGACCATTTCCTCGATCGAGTCATAAACGACACCGTCTCCAAGACGCTTGCTGGTGACCTCTTCCGCGATGCCAAGCGGTGGTGTCCTCGACGTGAGTGCTGCTATCTCGAGACCACGAACCGCCTCGCTTGCACGTACGTGAAATGCGGCGACGAACCCTCCACCAATGATGCCTAGCCGGATAGCCACTTGTCTCCTTTTCTATGTTCAGAAGTCGATTTAACCACTTCGCAACCCTGGCATGTCAGCCGGATGAGTCACCACTAAACGTGACTATGGTCGCTGCATCAGCTAGATGGAAGGACTTATGGGAAGTGTCTACGTCGTGGGGACGCTCGACACCAAAGGCGACGAGCACCGCTACGTTCGAGATTTGATCGAGGCCGCCGGGCTCAGCACAACGCTTGTCGATGTCGGCACGACCGGCGGCGGATCCGGTGCCGACGTGACAGCTGACGAAGTCGCCGCGTTCCACCCGGACGGCGCTTCAGCGGTCCTTGTCGACGATCGAGGAGCTGCTGTCGTCGCGATGTCCGATGCCTTGGTCCGTTTCATTGAGGACCGCGAGGATCTCGACGGGATCATCAGCCTTGGCGGATCCGGAGGGACATCGCTTGTGACCCCGGCTATGCAGGCGCTTGCAATCGGCATCCCGAAGGTGATGGTTTCCACGATGGCGTCCGGAGACGTTCGGCCATATGTCGGGCCCTCCGACATCACGATGATGTATTCGGTCACCGACGTCGCCGGTATCAATGGGATCTCGTCGCAAGTGTTCTCCAACGCGGCACACGCCGTGGCCGGCATGTCCAGCGGCCCGGCCCCCGAACCGGTTGAGCGTGACGCTATCGGGCTAACCATGTTCGGTGTCACGACGCCTCTCGTCACGATGATCGCAGAAACCCTCTCGGACGAATATGACTGCTTGGTCTTTCACGCCACCGGAACCGGTGGCCAATCAATGGAAAAACTCGTCGACTCCGGGTTGGTCGCCGGAGTCATCGACAGCACCACTACCGAGGTGTGTGACCTCATCGTGGGAGGCGTCCTCTCCGCAGGTCCGGGTCGCCTGGACGCGATCGCAAGAACTTCGGTCCCATACGTCGGAAGCTGCGGAGCCCTTGACATGGTCAACTTCGGGGCGAAGGAGACAGTCCCGGAGAAGTTCAAAGACCGGAATCTCTACGTCCACAATTCCCAGGTGACCCTGATGCGCACGACTCCCGAGGAGTGCGCCGAAATCGGAACCTGGATAGCCAACAAACTCAACCAAACAAGTGGGCCGGTCCGGTTCTTCTTACCTCTGGGCGGGGTCTCGATGATCGACGCACCGGACATGCCATTCCACGATCCCGAGGCGAACGCGACCCTCTTTGCGGCAATCGAGAACACATTCGAGGAGACCGACAACCACAAACTGGTTAAAAGCGATCATCACCTCAACGACCCAGAGTTCGCCGAAGCCTTGGTAGATGCGTTCCGAGAAGTGATGGAGGAGGGCTAATGGCAGCTATCGATCGAACGACGATCCTCGACAACCTGCGGGCCAAGGTCGCCGCAGGCAAACCAATTGTGGGTGGCGGCGCTGGAACAGGGCTCTCTGCCAAATGGGAAGAGCGAGGCGGAATCGACCTCATCATCATCTACAACAGCGGCCGTTATCGCATGGCTGGGCGTGGGTCCTTGGCCGGTCTTCTCTCGTATGGCAATGCCAACGACGTGGTCGTGGAGATGGCATCAGAGGTGCTGCCTGTTGTAGAGCACACGCCGGTGTTGGCAGGAGTGAATGGAACGGACCCCTTCTATGACCCCGACGTATTTCTCCCAAAACTGACCAAACTCGGATTTTCCGGGGTGCAGAACTTCCCAACCGTCGGTCTCATCGACGGCGAATTCAGGGCAAACCTCGAGGAAACCGGCATGGGCTATCAGCCTGAGGTGGAGATGATCCGCAAAGCGTCTGATCACAACATGCTCACTACCCCTTACGTTTTTTCTGAGGAGGACGCAGCCGCGATGGCCGATGCCGGGGCGGACATAATCGTGACACACATGGGTCTGACCGCGGGTGGATCGATCGGGGCGGAAACAGCAAAGACGCTCGAAGACTGCGTTCCGCTGATCGACTCGTGGGCGTCCGCTGCAAGATCCGTAAATCCCCACGTCCTTGTCTTGGCCCACGGAGGCCCGATCGCGATGCCCGACGACGCTCAGTTCATCCTGAGCAACTGCCTGGGGATTCAAGGCTTCTATGGGGCGTCAAGCATGGAACGCATCCCTGTCGAGAACGCCCTCAGGGAACAAACCGAAGCCTTCACGAAACTGACCTTCTAAAGGTAGGGAACATATGGCCAAGGCATATACGAGCACGATTGTCGACGCACCTGTCAAAGAGGTATGGGCGTATCTCCGCGACTTCAACGGTCTTCCAAAGTGGACCGGTGGCATCGTGGTCGAGAGTGAGATCGAGGATGGGCTCAGTGGAGACCAAGTTGGGGCAACTACCTAGAAGAGAGATAAAGAATATGACCTTCATCGCAACCAAAGACATCGAATGGGAGAACCTCGACTGGGGCGACCTCGGCTGGGTTGTCCGCCCAGCCAACGTACCCGAGGCCAGCGGCCTGGCAGTACTCGATGTGATCCTCCAGCCAGGCAACGGCCACGACTTCCACAAACATCCAAACCAAGAGGAGACCATCTACGTAATCGATGGAGAGGTCGAGCAATGGGTGAAGGAAGAACACCGGATCCTCTCTGCCAACGAGGCCGTCTTCGTTCCGAAAGACACAGTCCACGCCACATTCGTTGCCGAAAGTGCAGCGTCACCGGCCCACCTCCTTGTCGTCCTCTCACCGAGTTACTCCGAGGCCGGATACGAAGCCGTTGACGTGGCAACAGAGGGGCCGTGGAATAGCCTGCGGTGAATCGTTCTTAGAGAAGATGCTGTTATCTATCCGTACGGGATCATTCTGTGGCCTACCTCGTCGGCGGGGAGTGACGGCATAACCCTGCCTTGCCTACCCAATCAGGCGTACTCCCCGTCCCCGCATCAATCCTGAGTCACAGCCCACATCATCCCTCCCAGCCGGTTATGTGTAGGGGAGGTACTCTCCAGGTGCATTCGTCCAGGGCCGGTGATTGCCGGCCCAACGTGATTGGAGGGAATAACAGTGGTCAAGATCATCTCGATGATGAAGCGCAGGGACGGCCTGACCATTGAGGAGTTCAGAGACTGGGCTCTGAACGAGCACTCACAACTGGGAGCCCAGTTCGAGGGCATCCGTCATTATCGGATGAGCGTTGTTCTGCCGGAGCACGCCGACGGACCGTATGACGCGGTATCTGAGCTGTACTTCGACACGCTCGAGGAGTTCCAGGCTGCCCTCGCATCCGAGGTTGGGGCTGCAGCCGGAGCGGACATCAAGGCGCATTGCGCCGAGGACCGACTCCGTCTAGTCACCGAAGAGAGGGTCGTCGTCGAGTAGCACGTTCAGAGCGTCGACATCCGCCCATGATCCAGCCCAACCCTCCACCTCACAGCGGACTCTTGGTGCGTCAGCAGGATTGGAATTGTCCGGGTTCCCCACCGGGTCGCTCGACACGTTCGGCTCAGAGCAAGGGGTGGGTAGATGTGTCACGAATCACCCTCTCTCAGGCCCGGGGTTGGTGTATCACACCGTTTCGACCAAGAAAACACCAAGAAAATCGCTTGGTCCACTGTTACCTCCAACGGCGTGAGTGTGGTCACTATCGCCTACAGGCTTCAGGGTGTCACCTGTGAAGGGGTCCCTGCCACCACGATCCTGGCCGACATGGCCTCTGACCCCGCGTCCGGCACGGTTTCTTCCGATGACGGAGGAGACGGATCTGGAGGGCTTCCCGGCGGATGCGCGACTCAAGCTTCGATTGACAGCGAGAATGCGGATGGAGACCTCTTCTTCTGCGCTCCCGAACCAGGCCAACTCTCGACTGTGTTCACTCAGGCTTCGAAAGCGATACTCGCTGAATTCAGCGACCGCACCATTCTCGTGAGACCGCCCGCCTAGAACCGACTGGCCTGAACCGGAGATACCTTTATGTCCCGGCGTAAAGGCTCTCGAACTGATCGAGAGAACCGAGTTCGGATGGCTTTGATGGGATTTGAACCCACGAGCCCCTCATCAAGAACGAGCTGATCGTTCCAGACACCTCGAGTGACACGGGGGTCTGAACAACCCGCACATAACGGCACTTATGTACGGCTGTCCCAGGGCATCACGGACAGAAAAATCGCCGGTTATGAAGGGGGTTGGGACTTGTGGCCCTTTTCAGACTTGCTGCGGTCAAGGACTAATGGTGGCTGAGATCGGACGGAGG
>JAZFTN010000134.1:0-7296 GCA_036446715.1 Acidimicrobiia bacterium
TTCGAAGAGACCTTCGGAATTCGAGAGCAACTATTACCAGGGCTGGCAGGCTAACAAAGATGTGGAATGCGTTGTCAGCCGTGTCCAATGGAATGGCGAAACGAGTGTTGAGGAATAGGCCAGGCGTGAGAAGGCCGAACATCAGCAGGCCGAGGTAAAGAAATCCGATTCCCCAGGTGTACGTCCTGGCCGACACGTTTCTGGACGTGGACCAAACTGCGTAAGCAGCAAACATCGCTGAGAGCAAGTGCAGGACACTATGAAGCCAGTCCTCTGCCAACCGCCCCTGGATCAATTTGGTCGGTATGGAGTAGACAACATTGAGCGCAAAGACCGCTGTAGCAAATATGCAGAAAGCACGGTATGTCTTATCCATCTCGTGCGTCAGCTCCTAGAACGCGTGGTCGCTCTGTCGATCGGAAACCTACCCGCCGAGCATGACCCAACGCCGCACATAATCAGGCACTTATGCGTGGCCGGTGAGGGATGCGTATTGCCGGTTGTTATGGGCGGGCCCCCTTGGCTTCCTTTTTCGCTGCGCGGTTACCGTTCGGCACCGTGGACAAGCCGGCGCGGATCGAGATAGAGGGCGGGACTCAGATGCTTCTCGTGTGGCAGGACGGCACCGAGCAACGGCTCAGCGCCCGAGAGCTGCGAGCAGCGTGCCCATGCGCAGGCTGTCGCGTCCCGGAAGGTGCGCAGCGCATTGCCGTCCTTCTCAGGGGACCGATCGAAGTGGAGATTCGCGACGCGAAGCTGGTCGGCAGTTACGGGATCAACTTGACATTCCGGCCCGACGGACACCGAACTGGGATCTTCTCATTCGACTACCTGCGGAGTCTCCAGGCCGGGGACGTTTGACGCCTTGAAACCGCCGCACTTATGGGTGGCTGACTCCGGCGCCCGTTCGCCGATTATGGGCGGCTGTGCTGATGGTCTGACAGTGACGTTGTGTGCTCTTGGAGATCGGCCTGCGAATGATGGTGGATTAGGCGTAGCCTGAGTGTCTCTGCGACCTAACAGCCCTACCTAATGGAATATCCGACGGGAACTGTCACCTTTCTGTTCACTGATGTTGAGGGTTCGACCCGGTTGTTGCACGAGTTGGGCGAACGGTATTCAGCCGCGCTTGACGCTCACTCCAAAATCATTGCGTCTCGTGTGAGTGCAGCTGATGGTCTGGTGGTGAACACCGAGGGTGACGCGTTCTTTTGTGTGTTCTCCAACGCTGTTGACGCCGTGACAGCTGCGGTTGGGATTCAACGGGATCTTTTTGATTACGTCTGGCCGACGAGTGGGGTGTTTCGTGTCCGGATGGGCATCCATACCGGCGAGGGAACCCTGGGGGCTCGGGATTACGTAGGAGTGGACGTGCATCGAGCGGCACGTATCTCTGGCGCAGGACACGGCGGGCAGATTCTGGTGTCGGCCGAGACGTATGCGCTAGTCGGCCGGAAGCTTTCCCGCAGTGTGTCCATGCGTGATCTGGGCGAGCATTGGTTGAAGGATCTGCCACAAGCCGAGCATTTATTTCAGATCATGATCTCGGGGCTGGAAAATGACTTCCCGGCGCTGAAGTCAGAGTCAGGGCGACAACACAACCTTCCAGCAACTCTGAACACTTTTGTCGGCCGGTCACAGGAGCTACTCACGATCAGTGAACGCCTCAGTGACTCTCGGCTGATCACGCTGGTCGGACCTGGCGGCACCGGAAAAACCAGGTTGGCCATTGAGGTTGGAACCAAGGAACTCGACAGATTCCCGGACGGGGTTTGGATTGCCCAATTCGCGGCCGTATCCGACTCTGAGGGTGTGCAGCATTCACTCGCTGCCGCCCTCCGATTAAGGGAACGACCCGGCACAGTGCTGGTGGACACGATTTCTGATCATCTCGCTGAGAAGTCGGTATTGATTATCCTCGACAATTGCGAGCACCTTCTTGCAGCATGTGCAGAGTTTGCTGACCGTCTCCTGGTCGCATGTCCCGATGTCCGCATTCTTGCGACCAGCCGCCAGGCGCTTCGAGTGCCCGGCGAGGTAGTCCATCAGGTCCCAGGGCTTACCGTTCCAAGCGTCGGGATGTCCAACGAAGATTTCATGGCATCTGAGGCCGTGCAACTGTTCGTTGATCGAGCGAAGCAGCGAAAGGGAGATTTCTCTCTCACGGTTGAGACTTCAGCATCTGTCGTCCAAATTTGTCGCCGTCTTGATGGTATCCCACTCGCAATAGAGCTAGCCGCAGCTCGGGTCAATGTCTTGGGAGTCGGTCAAATCGCTGACCGGCTCGATGACCGGTTCCGGTTGCTAACCACTGGGAACGCTGCCGATCTTCCCCATCATCGGACACTGCGACTCGCGATGGATTGGAGCTATGACCTACTTGGCGCCGATGAAGCGTCACTGTTCCGGCGGCTGTCGGTTTTCGCCGGAGGTTGTTCTTTGGAGGCTGTCGAGTCAGTTTGCTCCACCGATGCTACGCCGGAGTCTGCGGTTCTCGATCTGCTGCAAAGTCTCATCGAGAAATCCCTTGTGGTCATTGATGATCACCAAGGAACAGCGCGGTATCGGTTGCTTGAAACCGTACGCGTATATGCCGGGGAGAAGTTGGCTGGGTCCGGTGAAAAGGAAGCGGCGTCGCACAATCATGGGAGCTACTACCTGCATCTAGTCGAAGAGGCCGAACCCGCCCTACAAGGTTCGGGTGACAGTTCATCACAAGCAGAGGTACTCGACCGTCTTGAGCTCGATCACGGGAACTTCCGCGCGGCGATGGAGGGACTCCTCCATACCGAACCCGACGTTGTTGGCAGACTTGCGGCAGCTCTGTGGCGTTACTGGGAGGTTCGCGGGTATCTGAACGAAGGAAGCGAATGGCTAAAACGAGCTCTTGAAGCCGGAGAAGACCTAGCGCCTGAAGTCCGCGCCAAAGCTCTGGCAGGTGCGGGAAAACTCGCCTGGCGTCGGGGTGCCTTCGAGGAAGCAGAGCCACTATTCCGCGAAAGCCTCCACCTGTGGCGCATCGTTCGCGACCGGGCCGGAGAAGCCAACGCCCTTCACGGTCTAGCAAGAGCAGCACTCAACCTAGGCGACCACGAGGAGGCACAATCGTGGGGAAAACAGAGTCTGACGATCCAGACCGAACTCAAAAGCCAGCAAGGCATCGCCACCGCGATCAACACACTCGGTGAAGTCGCTCGATTCAAAGGTGATCTCCAACAAGCACTAGACAGGTATACAGAGAGTCTTGACATTTACGAGGAAATTGGGGACACGGCGGCCTTCATCACGGTCAAACACAACCTCGGATACACCGCCCTAGGCCAAGGCGACATCGAGCGGGCCGAAGCCAGATTCTTCGAAGCAATGACAATCGCGCGAGACCTCCAAGACCATCTCGGTATCTTCTCCATGTTCGGAGGTCTTGCCGCAGTAGCGGTTACACAAGGTGACGCCGAACGAGCTGCAACATTGTTTGGTGCTGCTGATGCGGTCGCCACAGATGGCTACGCAGGCGATCGAGTGGACCAAATCGAAGTCCAACACAATCTGGCCGCAACCAAAGCAGCTCTCGAACCCGCGGCGTTCAACCGTGCGTGGCGGACCGGTGAAGAAATGGAACGCGGAGCAGCCATCTCCTATGCGTTGGAGCCTAGGTGACGGCCGCCAGGAGATCGTTCCGCTTTAACCGTCAACACATCGTTCCGGTGTTGCAGGTGGATTTCCGCCAGGAGATCGTTCCGGTCTGGACTTGTTGCTCTGTTCGAGCAAGGAGCGACCGTTGTCAGAGAAAGAGTTACGTGTTGAGGGTGTTCGACGTCGGCTGGCTGGTGAAAGCCCCGAGGAGATTGCAGCCGATCTGAGCCGGACAACACGTTGGGTTCGTAAGTGGGTGGCCCGCCACGCCGAAGACGACCACGACACGGATTGGGCCATGGGCCGGTCTCAGGCTCCGCTCTCCTCACCGAACCAGACACCCGACATGTTGCGTGATCAGATCCTTGCTGCCCGCCGTCGACTCGAAGCCAACCCTCGAGCCCAATACGGGTCACTGGCGGTGCAGTGGGAGCTGCGTCGGCTCGGTGTTGACCCGATCCCGCCGTCACGCACCATCGAACGGACCATCGCCGTGGCAGGGTTGAGCCGACCCCGGCGCCGTCAGACCGGTTACGTGTCCAAGGGTGTCCCCTACCCGACACCGGTCAGCCTCGAACCGGGCGCAACCCATCAGATCGATCTGATCGAACCCGACATCTGTTCGGTGGGGTCGAATTCTATGCCCTGAACCTGATCGATGTCGGTTCACACCTGGCAGCCAACGCCATCATCGTCAAGGCCCGACCGGTGGTTCTCGCCGCCGTCCTGGCTGACCTGTGGGCTAGCTCCGGCGTCCCCACAGTCGCTCAGTTCGACAACCACTCCAACTTCCGGGGAGCGATCCCACCGGCCTACCAACATTTCGGACCCGTAGTTGCCACCTGTTTGGACCTTGGTGTGACACCCCGGTTGATCCCGCTACGCGAACCGTGGCGCAACGGTGTCATCGAACATTTCAACGACGTGTGGGACAAATCGTTTTTCCGGACCGAGACCTTCACCAGTCTCGACCACCTACAAGCCGAAAGCCAGGCGTTCATCGAGTTCCACAACCAGCAGCACCGTTACAGCGTTCACAGCGGATCAACCCCCAACCAGATGTGGGACGGCCGGTCTCCCAACCTGCTCAAAGCCGACTACCAGCCTCCGACCCGGCTTCCCGCCCGAGGACAGATCGAAATCGTCCGCTACATCCGATCCAACCGGCTGCTCTCACTGTTCGGCAAACAGATCACCCTCGCCGAAGACCAGACCCACCAATACGTCACCGCCATCATCATAATCCGAGCCAAACGAGTGATCGTCATCACCCACACCGGCGAAATCATCCACGACGGCGCCTACGACATAGCCCGCACCCTCCAATAACCGGAACGATGTCCTGTCGGGACCGAACCTGGCCAACAACCGGAACGATGTCCTGGCGGGTAACACCTACCCCACGGCCCACTAGCCGCACATATGCGTGGCTGACCTTGACCATGGTCGCTGCTAGTGCGGAAACGCGATTTCTGCGGCTGTCCACAGAATCACGATGGTCCCGGCGATGATCGAGAGAACAACCACCACGGATCGATCCCGACTGCGCAGAGCGCCGACACCGAAACCTCCGGCGGTCACAGCTGTCACGGCCGCGGCAAGCATCGTCACGGACAACGACGGGTTCGAGAAGAAAGTCTCACCCCCGCGCTGGCCAGATGCCACCAGACCGAAGAATGCAGCGAAGAATGCAGCGGACAGCAAGAGAAGGCGACCGGCCCATTTCCCCAATCCAGTCGAAGGCGTCAACACCTCCTTGTCGATCCCATCGTCGGTCGGTTCACTCGGGGTTTTGTAGAGGATTTCGTCACTTCCCGGTCACAAGTCCCAAGGGTGTGCCTGCAATCATCCCCAAAAAAGGGACCACACAATCAGGCACTTATGGTGCGTGGTCTGTCAGGTGGTTTGGGTGGCGTGGTCGGCGTGGAAGGTGAATGTCGTTCTGAACCATCCCGGGTTTGATGCACATCTCCTTAGTTGGGAAGGTGGCGTCTATGCCAAGGAAGTACGACGAGAACACGAAGGGGAGGGCGGTTCGTCTGGTGGTCGACCATGGGGAGGGCTACGACTCTGAGTGGAAGGCGATCAGGACGGTGTCGGCCCGGTTGGGTATGCACCCCGAGACGCTGCGCAAGTGGCTACGCCAGGCGGAGGTTGACGCCGGGAATGCCGATGGGGTGACGACGATGGCGGCGCGGGAGCTCCAGCAGCTGAAACGCAAGAACGCCGAGTTGGAACGCACCATCGAGATTCTCAAGGCGGCGACGAGTTTCTTCGTGCGGGAGAGCGACCCGCAACACCGCTGATGTGTGAGTTCATCGTCGAGCATCGGGCTCGGTTCGGGGTCGTTCCGATCTGTGCGGTGCTTTCTGAGCATGGCTGGAAGATCGCTCCGAGAACCTTTTACGCCTGGTTGTCGAGGGTGCCGTCGAAACGGGCATTGTGGGACATGACGATCACCGAGATCCTGGCCGGCTTTTACCAACCCGACTACAACGGTCGACGTCGACCGGAGTCGCTGTATGGGTCTTTGAAAATGTGGGCGCATCTCAACCGGGAAGGCATCGGGGTGGCCCGCTGCACTATCGAACGGCTGATGGGGGTCAACGGATGGCACGGTGTGACCAGGACAAAGAAGGTGCGTACCACCATTTCTGATCCGGCTGCGAGTCGGGCACCGGACTTGGTCGACCGCCAGTTCAAGGTGGGAGCACCCAACCAGCTGGTGGTAGCCGACTTCACCCACGTGGCAATGGCCACCGCCAGCTTCGCCTACACCGCGTTTGTGATCGACGCCTACGCCGACAGGTCGGCTGGGAATGCTCAACGTCGAAACAGACCGCTTTTGTCGAATCCGCTCTCCGACAAGCCGCAGCCGGCCGGTCACGACAAGGGACACCCCTCGAAGGCAGCACCATCCACCATTCCGATGCCAAATCGCAGCACTTATGTACGGTCGGGATCCGACTCTTCTTGGGGTTGCACTGTTTCTATCCAGGCAGGGAACTCTTCGGCTTTTCCCTTCAAGTCGAGGAGTCGTCTTTCGAGGTTCGTAGTGTCGATGTGTGCAGCGGAAACGATGTCATCGCTCATTGCTAGTTCACCGCCTGACGCAGCCGATCCGAGACGGGCAGTGGTGTTGGGTGCGTCTCCGAGAACAGTGAAATCGTGCGACCCTGGTTGGCCGACTACTCCGACATATGCGATGCCAGTGTGGACTCCCACTCCTGCGGGGAAAGAGTCCCCTAGATCAGGAGCAGCGAAAAGATTGCGGGCAAGTTTCTTTCCTGCCGCAACTGCCCGCTCTGGGTGGGACCGTCCAACGAAACCGGGTATCCACATCGCCATCACCCCGTCACCAACGATGTGATCGATTACCCCCGATTCGGAGTCCACAGCCTGAAAGACTGTCGCGTAGAACCGTTCGAGTGACGCGGTGTAATCCGAAGGTGTCATCTGTTCGGCCAGGGTTGTCGAACCACGAACATCTGCGAACAGAAGCGAAACAGGGATCTCGGCTCCACCCTTGTGCTTGTCGAGGTCGGTGACACAGAATCGACATAACTGCTGGTTCAGGGCCCAGCGTCGAAACCCGAGCAGTCTGAAGAGCGGTGCAACCGGACCCTTGAAGGGTGCATGACATAGTTTGCATCGAGGCGCTGA
>JAZFTN010000135.1:0-3828 GCA_036446715.1 Acidimicrobiia bacterium
AACGTTCCCGCGGGTTCGGTTTCGTTGAGATGGCATCAGCCGACGACGCCCAGAAGGCGATCTCGGCCGTCGACGGCTCAAGCGTCGACGGTCGCCAGCTCAAGGTCAACCTCGCCAAAGAACGCGACCGTTAGAGCAGCCCGCTCAGATGGAAGGGCCGGGGCTTGTCTCCGGCCCTTCCTCTTGCACGCAGTCGCCGATTCCGTCCATGTGGTGCTCGGAGCATTGGTTGAGCGGATGGTCGCGGCCGATCCTCTCGAATCACCGGACGAGCTGCGGAGCGCAGCCGCGGGGTGCTGCTGACAACCTCGAGGAAAGCAAACTGACCCCTCCGCCAGCGTGCGAAATTCTTACGTGAGGATTGATGGGGGGGTCACGGGTGCTGAGAGGCTGGTGAGCTCCCCGTCGCCTCCCCCAGCGTGACGAAATGTCACCAGAGGATCAAGCGAGCACCCAAGGCCTCATTCGTACGATCGCATCTCCTTCAACTCGAAATGCGCCGCGGTTTGGTCCCAACGACTCAGGACCGCCCGTGCCGCATCTGGCACGTAAGAGCGTTGATAGTCATCTCCCTGAAAATCGATCACGCTCTGAATCGAGTCGAACGTCATGATCGTTATGAACTCGACTTCATCACCTTGCTCGCGACGTAGCAATTCGATACTGCGATATCCGGGAATGCCTTTTGCCTCGATGGAAGGGAACACCTCCCTACGCAACAGAGCTTCGTAGGCCTCGGCATTCTCCGGGGTCGTCCACCCGTGCCAAATCCGCTTGGTCTGCATAGGTCCCTCTCTATGTCGAGGCGACACTATCCGTCGGTGATGAGGAGAGAGGCCAGCACACACGGGTGACATCCCCTTCCCATCCCCCAACGTGACGAAATGTCACTTGAAGATTCTTCCAGACCTGACCCGCCAAAGGGGGCGCCCAGGGGCGAGCCGTGGGCATGCGGACTCTCAATGCCTCGTCGCTTCAGTCGGTTTGAACCTCGGTGCAGTCCAGGAAAGCTTCCACGGTCAGGCGCAGGTCGGGAATCCAGGGAGTGTCGATGACCAGTCGGTCTGAGAGCGCGTTGATCCTGGCCTGTACGTCAAGACACATGCTGTCGGCATCGGCATTCACGGTCTCGTAGGTGGCGAACGCGGGGGTCTGTTCCAACGCTTCCAGGCTGTCGACGGTGTTGGCGGCCTCAAGCACTCCCTCGGCGACCGCCAGGATCCGGGCCAATGCGTCGACCATCACCTGGTTCACCTCAACGATCGAGGCGGGGGGATCGAGCTCGTCGAAGAACTCACGGACCTCATACTCTGTTGCCAGCTGCCTGTCGACAAAGACGACGAAGTCGTCCAACGTTGGGTCCTCTATCTGTTGGTAGGCCACCAGGGCGCCTTCGAGGTCCGACCCGACGTTCACCACGAGGTCGTTGAGCGCCTCCACGTACTCGGTTTCGCTCATCAACCCGCCACCGCAGGCGGCCAGGACGATCGTCAGGCTCGCACCCGCAAGCAGGGCCCGTTTCACAGTCGAATACCTTGGGTCGTTCATCCTCGAAGCCTATACGGCGAATAACCTCGGGAGTCGGAGGAGGCAGACCACTCCCATCCCCCATTGCGACCACATCAGACGATGACTGCTGGAGGGGGTGTACTTAAGAGTCCTTACCCCACTGCTCGTTAATGTCATCAGAGCGTTGACGGCCGCGGGTTAGGACAGATCAGACCCCGGTCAGGCTCCTCTCGACACAACAAAGCCCGCTCGTCGGTGGATCGTCTCAGATGACAGATTGCCGTCGGTGATCCACGCTGCAACCTTGTCATAACCCTCGGCTGCAAGCAGACCCAGCGACGCCCCAAGCAGCCGAGAGGCGAGTCCTTGATTCTTGCTGCGGGCGACAGTCATCAGATACACGATCAACGGACCGTGGTCCCCGCGACTCACAAGACAGGCCGACACAATCTCCCCATCGATGCGCCCGACCAACGAACACGAAAGCATGGGATCACCGTCGAAGTAGCCCTGCACCTCGGTCCGTGCCTCATCGATGGTCTCGCCCTCGTAGTCGATGGTGCCGAGATAGGCGTCGAGCATGAGGACCGCCAACGCTTCGTGGTCATCAGCCGTAGGAGGCCGCATCTCAACGTTGGCGGCCTTCCCAGCGAAGGGGCGGTATGAGGTCAGATCCAACACATATTCGTATCTCGTCACGCCAGCGACCCTAACTACTCGGACCCCCAGTCACAGCACCCCACCATCCCCCAACGTGACGAAATGTCACTTGAAGAATCTCCCAGGCAACGTCTCGTAATGGTTGTTATCGAAAGTCAGGCGAGGGGTCTCGGCCCAGGCGGCTGGATGGGTGCGATATGTAAAGTGGGTGAAGACGCTCGTCGCTCCCGGTGTGGGTGACCAAGGCCTGGAGGGGCTATGGACCGTTCCATTGCAGTGGTATTGGTCGCGGTGGCTCTGATCATTGGGGCCTGCGGCGACGACGATTCCTCGACGACCGACGAGACAACCGGTTCGACCGAGGCCGAGGCCAAGTCGACCGTGACCGCTTCGACTGCCGCGGCAGAGACGTCAACAACGACGGAGGCCGCCGGTAACCCCCTTGTCGATGCGGCCGTTCGGTACCACGGTGCTTACCTCGGGCAGTGGAACAACACCACCTTCGGGTCACAAGGCTCGCTGGAGCTCGATATCGAAGTAGATGCCGAGGCCCAGTTTGTGATTATCACCCTCGATCTTTTCGTGTTGGGCGGCCCCGATCCTGATCCGATCGTGATTGAGCTCGATCTCACCACCGAGCCGCCCTACGAAAACTCAGATGAACTGTTCGGGGACTCGACCGTCGATTTCGCAGATGATGGGGCGATGACATTGACCGCTGGTGCCGTCCCAGTTCTCGGTGGACTCGCAATGATCGTCGAGGGGAACCCGGACCCGTTCTCGATGACCTACACGATTCTCAACGCCGACGGCACGGTGTTCGCCGACGGAATCATCGACGTGGCACCGACCGACGTCCCGGCCGAGGTTGATCAGGACGCCGTCTTCGAGTCGCTGCGGTCCGACTGCGCCGACGGCGACTTCCTCATCTGCGACGTCCTCTATGAGGCCTCGCCGTTCGACTCCGACCTGGAGTTGTTCGCCGAAACTTGCGGTGAGCGAGTGCCTCCGGGCGGCGCCCTGTGTGCCGACCGGTTCGGGATCTCGGTGGACCTTGGCGAGCTGCGACCGAGGTGCGGCGACGGCGACATGATCGCCTGCGACATACTCTTCATCTACTCGCCGTTCGACTCCGTTGACGAGGCCTACGGAGCAAGTTGCGGCGGCTTCGGCGCGAAAAGCCGGGTCTGTGTCCTCGATCACGGGTTCTTTGCCGGCTGAGGTGGCCACGAAACAAACGCAGCCAGCTAGCGAATTTCGAGGCTTGTGACACGGGATGTCGAGCCCATATCTGAAGTTATCGGTAGTAAGTGACATCACCCCACCATCCCCCAACGTGACGAAATGTCACTTGAAGAATATGTCAGTTGGTGTCATGTATTGGTTGTTATCGGAGGCCAGAAGGGCCGGACAGTCTCGGACACCCCCCGGGGTGACAGCACTCGCTGTCAACACTCACGGCCGCGCCCCAAGGGGCTGGAGCAGCCGGGTCCATGTCGATGGATAGCCAGCAAAGTTACTGATGAGTGGACTATCCGCCTTCTGGGTTCACTAGCAGGCATGTGGCGGTGGCTCTGGCTAGAACCCGCCCTGACTCGTCAGCAACGTCGGCTTCGGCGACTGCGACGGTTCTGCCCATCGAAACCACCTTGCCGCTGC
>JAZFTN010000136.1:0-5271 GCA_036446715.1 Acidimicrobiia bacterium
AGAGTTCTCATTCGGATCACCCGCCGACGCATCAGATGCAGACCGCGTCATCGAGGTAGATGCCAACGACAACTTCACATTCGGTCCGGCGGACCTAGTGGTGTCGGAAGGCGAGACCATCACCTTCGTCGTAACCAACACAGGCAACCTCCCTCACGACTTCACTCTGGGTGATCAGGAG
The DNA here is from genome assembly GCA_036446715.1 of Acidimicrobiia bacterium. Taxonomy (GTDB): domain Bacteria; phylum Actinomycetota; class Acidimicrobiia; order Spongiisociales; family ZC4RG35; genus SZUA-217. The sequence goes on from JAZFTN010000136.1 coordinate 182, forward strand.
ACCCAGGACGAGCACGCGGCCGAGATGGCCGAGATGATGGCTGGCGGTGAGATGGCCCACAGCGATCACAACGCCGTGGTCGTCGACCCAGGCGAGACACAGGAGTTGACATGGCACTTCTCCGAGGCCGGGACATTCATCATCGGATGCCACCAGCCAGGCCATTACGCGGCCGGCATGGTGGGTGCAATCAGCGTCGAGGTCTAGACGACACCAACTCCCAGCTAGTCACCAGGCGGTGGATCGGTCATCAGACGGGTCCACCGCTCATCTTTTGCGCTATCGCGCTTCGGTCAGGGTGCGTTCCCATTTGAATCACGTGGGGATGTCAATCGAGTTCATTGCACTCTTCGTATTGGTCTCGGCCATCCGCGTAGAACCGAAGACGATCGGCTTACGCAGACAAACTCGAGTAAGTGGCCGCAAACTGCCTCGAGCCGGTGAGCTTGGGTCGTGCTCTCGTCCGAGTCGAGTGTGTCGAGCAGCACGAGACCGGCACGTCGGCCGTCAACCATTGCAAGGCAACTGCGTGATTCAGGGTGATAAGCGGGCCGGGAGACATCCACTCCAGCACCTCGAAAACGGCCAGGATCTGTGGCCAATCTATCCTTGGCACTAGTGGTCTGTCGCACGGATGGTGTCAGGGTGTCTCCGAGGCATCGGCGTTCGAATCGCAAGGACGCACAACGAAGGCGCACCTGTAGGTGCGTCGAGGCGGAGGACACCGCGAGCGGCGCCCGGAGAGACCCGGCAATCATTTGTAAGACGGGCCACTAGTTGGAATCCGGAAGCTGGGACGAGCGGTATAGGGCCACCGACCGGCTCTGGTCGGGCAAGCCGAATCTCTTCGTAGCCGACCGCCTTGGTCCTGCACAGGCCGGAGCCGGGTTGGACCTTGCCTCCGGTGAAGGAAGCAACGCCATCTGGCTGAGCGAGCTTGGCTGGACCATGACAGCGGTGGACTTTTCCGAAGTAGCGGTGGAGAGAGGGCGTGCCATCTCCAACGCCGTGGACTTTGTCGTCGCTGACGTTCTGACCTGGGAGCCGTCTACCACCTTCGACTTGGTTCTCATCGCCTATCTTCAAATTCCCGAGGACCAGCTTGGGCCGCTGGTCAAGAGGGCCTCCGGCTGGTTGAAGCCAGGTGGTGAGATATTCATGATCGGGCACGATCGATCAAACATCGAAGATGGTCATGGTGGTCCGCAGATTCCCGAGATCCTTTGGGATGTCGAGTCGATCACGTCATGGCTGAGTGGCTTGACGGTCATCGAGGCACAGGTGGTGCGACGCCCCGTTGAGACCGATGATGGTGTTGTGTTCGCCCGTGACACCCTGGTCAGGGCCCGGGCGAGCTTCTGAACGGAACCCTTCTTAATTCAATGCAGGGCTGTTCGTCGGCCAGCCCGCAGATTCGATAGGTGCCGTTGGGGGCCTCGAATGGCAAGCGGACGAGGTAGCTCTGCTTGAGGACAGCGGCACAAGGCGGGCTTTCTGATGCCTCATGCCATACCCCGTTTTGCATGTCGGAGACGGTGTGCGTCTGGCCAACAACTCTCCAACCGAACAAATCCCAACGCTCGAGTTGGAGACAGACACCCCCGATACGTCTGATCGAGCCTGAAATCACGGTGTCCGGACGCGGCCCGGTGGTGACGAGAACCACCAGCAGGGCGACGATCAAAGCAGCCCCGGCAAGAGCCTTCTTGAGCCAGGGGCTCAGCTGCATCCTCAGATTCGGCGGAGGGCGGAGTCCAGATCCTCGATCAGGTCTTCGACGTCCTCGAGACCTACCGAAAGCCGAACCAACCCGTCCGTGATCCCTGCGGCCATCCGCTCATCGCGAGGGACGGCGGCGTGGGTCATGGTGACTGGATGTGTGATCAGGGACTCAACCGACCCGAGGTTCTCGGCAAGACTCCACAGCCCAACCGCATTCATGAGCTTCTTACCGGCCTCTGCACCACCGCGGACTTCGAAGGCAACCATTGCACCAAAACCGCTGCTCTGAGTTTGGGACAACTGGTGTTGGGGGTGGTTTGGGAGACCGGGATATTTGACATAGTCAACAGCGTCGTGCTCCTGGAGAAACTCGGCGACGGTCATAGCGCTTGCCGACTGGCTGTCCATGCGCACGCTGAGGGTTTTGATTCCTTGGAGCGTGAGCCAGGCGACCATCGGTGACATCACGAGCCCGGCGGCGATCCGGGCGAAGGCGATCTTCTCCTGGTGGTCTGTGTCCTTGACGACAACAACGCCACCGATGGTGGCGTTGTGCCCCTCGAGGAATTTCGTTGTCGAATGGATGACGATATCGGCCCCGAGCTCAAACGGCCGCTGGAAATATGGGGTAAGGAAGGTGTTGTCGGAGACATGGAGGACCCCAGCGTCCCCACAGATGCCGGAGACGGCAGCAAGATCGGTGACCTTCAGAGTTGGGTTGGCCGGAGTCTCCGTGAACACCATCACGGTGTTGGGTTTGATGGCCGCCCCGACGTCGTCGATGTTGGCGGCGTTTACGAAATCGACCTCGACTCCGAACTTGGTCAGAAACTGGGCAGCGAACCGGTAGGTCCCCCCGTAGACCACGTCGGCGATAACAACGTGATCGCCCGCTTCGAGAAGACCGAGAAATACGGCCACCGTGGCCGCCATCCCCGAGGAATATGCAGTGGCGTCGAGGCCACCTTCGAGTGCGGTGAGTTTCTCCTCCAGCGCCCGCACCGTCGGGTTGCCGGCCCGGGAGTAGGAGTACCCCTTTCCCATGTAGCTGTCGACCGACTCCTGGACGAAGGTGGTCGACTGGTAGATCGGGGTCAGAATCGCCCCGGTGGTCGGGTCGGGTTCGACCCCTGCGTGGACTTGTTTGGTTCGAAATCCCATCGCGCTGATTGTGCCATGAAGCGTGTGTTGAGACCGCCTAGCCCTAGACCAGGTCCACTTACCTGCACACGCTTGCTTACCCGAAGCGGTACCCGACCGATCGGACGGTGGTGATCCAGGAGGCGCGCTCCTCACCGCGATTGGCGCGGAGACGTCGGACGTGGACGTCAACCGTGCGGGCGCCGCCGTAGTAGTCGTAGCCCCACACTTTCGACAGAAGCTGTGCCCTGGACCAGACCCTTACCTGGTTCCCCATGAGGAAGCGAAGCAACTCGTACTCAATGAAGGTCAGGTCCATTGGCTCGTCTGCCAGAGCCGCCTGATAGTTGAGAGGATTGAGGACGAGATCCTTGAACCGCAGAACCTCATCTGACGACTCGCTCCGGTGGAGACGACGAAGCCGGAGACGGAACTCGACCGGTTCGATCGGGGTGACAGCGAAATCGGTGATACCGACGGCGCTTTCGAATAGGGCCATCTGCTCCGGCGCGGCGATCAACAATGTGGGCAACCCGACGACCTCTGCGATACGACTCACCTCTCGCAGACGCCGCATCGGTTGTGGGCCCAACTCCACGATCAGGACGTCGGCCTCGTGCAGCGAAGGGTCTTCCGGCGTGAGCTCCGTCAGCGGCGTTGCGGTGACTCCCGCCAGGACCAGTCCGTCGGCGAGGTCCTCGGACCAGCCTTCCGGGTAGACGGCTGCTATCACAGGATCGGCAGATAGGTGTCGAGCTCGAATCCTGAGACGTGGTGCTGATACCGCTCCCACTCGGCTCTCTTGTTGCGGAGAAACCAATCAAATACGTGTTCGCCCAGCGCCTCGGCCACGAGGTCGGACTGTTCGAGAAGGTCGAGTGCCTCGGACAGAGTCTCCGGCAGTCTTCTGGCACCGGCTGCCGCCCGCTCGGCTGCGGTGAGGCGTTTGACGTCCGTCGCCACCTCAGGGGGAAGCTCGTAACCCTCCCGAATGCCTGCAAGACCGGCAGCGAGGATCACCGAAAGCGCTAGATAGGGGTTACACGCAGCGTCGGCTGCCCGGTACTCGACTCTCACCGAAGACGGCTTTCCCTTCTTGACCGATGGCACCCTGACCAGAGATGACTGGTTGTTTCGTGCCCACGAAATGTAAATCGGAGCGTCGAAGCCTGCCACGAGGCGTTTGTACGAATTGACCCATTGATTTGTCACGGCAGTCAACTCTGATGCATGGCGAAGCAGACCTGCGATGAATGCCTGGCCCACCTTTGACAACGTGCCCTGGGTTCCCGGCTCATGAAAGGCGTTCACGTCGCCTTCGAATAGCGAGAGGTGGAGGTGCATGCCCGAGCCGTCGAAATCCTCGAGTGGCTTGGGCATGAATGTCGCGTAAATGCCACTCTGAAGAGCCACTTCCTTCACAGTCAGCCGGGAAGTCATGATGTTGTCGGCCATAGTCAACGCATCGGTATAGCGAGCGATGATCTCGTGCTGGCTTGGAGCCACTTCGTGGTGGGAATGCTCGATCGGGATGCCCAATTGCTCCAGGGCGTTGATCGTCTTTCTTCTGTACTCCTGGGCAACGTCGAGCGGCGTCAGGTCGAAGTAGCCGCCGCGATCCAGCACCTGCGGGTTGGGCCCATCATCTTCAAAATAGAAGAACTCGAGTTCGGGGGCGGTGTAGAAGGTGTAACCCATCTCCGATGCACGTTCCAGGTTTCGCTTGAGGACGATGCGCGGATCTCCAGTGAACGGCTCACCGTCGGGTGTGTAGATATCGCAGAACATCCGGGCGACTTGCTGCTCCGATCGCCATGGCAACACGGCGAACGTCGACGGATCGGGTTGGGCGAGCATGTCGGCTTCCTGTATCCGGGCGTACCCGTCGATTGACGACCCATCGAAGGTCATTCCCTCTTCGAAGGCAACCTCGAGCTCGGTGGGACTGATGGAGACGGATTTGAGAAACCCCTGAACGTCGGTGAACCAGAGCCTGACAAAGCGGATACCCCGCTCCTCGACAGTTCTCAGCACGTATTCGGCCTGTTTGCTCATCGCTCTAGCGTTCCGTTGGCCGCTAAGCGCTACGACGTCGGGCAGCAAGCCACTTGCGACGAAGGGACTTGCGCTCGTCCTCGGTGGTGCCGGCCCAGATACCGGAACGCTGGTTGGATTCGAAGGCGTACTCGAGACAATTCTCGGCGACCCGGCAGACCGCGCAGACTGCC
>JAZFTN010000137.1:0-27021 GCA_036446715.1 Acidimicrobiia bacterium
CTGCTTCGGGGGTGAGCCGGTAGCTGACCGCCGCCAGATCCGGCCGTTACGCTGCGATCTCCTCGACAAACCAATCGACCGTGATTGCCGGACCGAGGGACTCGGTGCTGTATCCGTGCCGGCTTGGTCGTCAGCCACCTCGGGCACCTGCCGGTTGTTGGCGATCAGGTCACGGTGTCGGGTGGCACCTTGCGGGTGACCGCCATCCGTGGCCACCGAGTGGTCCGCATCGAAGCAACGGTGCCAGGTTCGTAACTCAATCATGCGGATTGGGTGGTCGGTCGGTTCAGGTGCCGTGGCGAGCGGGCTTGACCGGTGTTACGAACCCCTCGGGTTTCACGGCTAGCACCGAACACTGCACTGACCGCAGCATGGCCTCGGCGGTGTTGCCCATGATCAAACCGCTCAATCCGGTGCGGGCCACGGTGCCCATGACGATAAGCCCGATGTTGAGACGATCCGCCAAGCGAGGCAGCACTATGCGCGGGTCGCCCGACACCATGTGCTCCGAGCCTCCCACGTCGGCCACCTGGTGACGCTCCGTCAGCGCGTTTAACTGCTCACGATGGGTCTCCTCAACTGTTCCCACCATGACGTCGACTATTTCCCCGGGGAGCCCAACGTAGGGAGAGGAGCGCAGTGTGGCCTCACCAGACAGTCGCCAGGCGTGACCCACGTGCAACTCCGCGTCTTCACGGCGGGTCAGCGACGTTGCCAGCTCCAGGACCAGATCGTTCAAGCTATTACGCACCTGATCAACCGGATCGGGATCGACCAGCGCCAGAATTCGCAGTTTTTGGGGATAGCGAGGGCCGCATGACCCAGACAGGGACCGGGCACTTGCGGAGCATGTGCATCACACCGCTGCTCAGCGGCGCGACTGTCTCTCTCTCCCCTTCAGGCTCGCCCATCATCACCAGGTCGTGGTCGTTTGCAAGCACCTGGCGGATCACCTCGATGAATGGCTCGCCGACCTTGACCATCACCTCGATGTCCAGCCCACCCCTGGTGTCCTCCATTAGATGTCGGAGCCGCTCCTCCCGGTCGCGCAGCAAGGCCTTCTCGACGTCGATAACCCGTCCCTCCAGGGTCATCTTCTTGCGCCAGGTCGGTAGTGGCGCAATTACGTCCAGCACGGTTAGTCGGGCATCGTTGGTCTCAGCGAGTTTGACGGCCGCGTCGACTGTCGAGGACTCCAGGTGCCCCGGAGACGCTGCCACCAGGATGTTCTTGAATCTGTCCATCACACCCTTCCTTTCTGGGTCATCAACTCGTTCCCGATCATTCCGTCTCCCGGCCGGATCACCGGAAGTCCACAAGCTCGAGGATTCGAGCGACGTCTTCGGCGCTAACGATCCTGATTGCGTATCCGGAGTGGACGATCACACTATCTCCGACCTTCGCTTCGGGCACCATCACCAGATCAACATCTCGTGTCCGCTCCCCAAAGGAGACTGTTGCCGGTATGGAACTGGTCGATCCTTTGCCGATCCACTCGATCCGACCGGGCAATGCGAGACACATGGCTATTCGTCCTCGAAGATCATCGTGTCGATTCGCACGGAGGCGGCACCAGGCTCTGTGATGTCGTTGGACATCTCGACGAACACTTCCGCCCCGGCGAGGGGGGAATCGTCTCGGGTGAGAAGACGCATGTACTCGGAGATGTATCGAGGATCGACACCCGAGAGTGCACCCACGGTGAGGTTGATACGGGACGCCCCCTCGGAGTGGCCGGCACAGAGTGACTCGGCGTGCCGGATCAGATCCTCCACTATGCCGCGCTCATGCATGGTCGATCTCCGCAACGACTCGGGTCACTGCCTCCTTGACTTCGGGTGACATAGGAGCGCCCAGGTCGACATTGTCGGCTTCGATGCCGAACACCGTCAACTTGGGCGGCAATCTCTCCAACACACGTGCCAGTTCGATCGCTTCGCCGGTCGCCAGGGCGTGGGTGGTGACGAACGATGAAGTCGGCAGACGATCTCGCAGACCATCGAACCGCTTGACGGTTCCCGACTCTGCTCCGGACTTCATCGCATCGACGATCACCACGTCAGACCATCCTTCCCAGAGGTGGATCACATCGAGAGATCCGCCGAGACAGATGACTGCGTCGACATTCCTCAGTCCTCTCGCTACTTCGATACCAGCGGCGTCGTCACCCCGGTCTTCGGCCCCGATGCCGATGACCAGCCGGCTCATGATTCCTCCCGTTCGACTGTCAGGTCGAGGAAATGGGTAGCGCATGAGATACATGGGTCGTAGTTGCGAATCGCCTGCTCCAACTCCCATTGCAGGCGCTCGTCATCGAGATGCGCGTGCTGGGGCACATAGGCACGGAGGTCGTCCTCGATGCTGAGCTGGTTCTGACTGGTTGGCGGAACGATATGGGCGTCGGCGATCAGCCCTTGCTCATCGATTCGGTATCGGTGGTAGAGGAGACCACGCGGCGCTTCGGAAACACCGTGGCCCGTAGATGCGACTGGCGTCACAGGCACTGAGGGCCGGTTCGGTTTGACGTAGCCGTCGATCACCTCGAGGGCGCTCTCACAGGCGTGCACCATCTCGACCGCCCGCACGACGATGCTCTTGAAGGGGTTGTGACAGGTCCGGCCAAGGCCGACGTCGTGCGCTGCCATCAGGGCCTTTGTTGAGAGTTGGGCGTGATTGAGGCTGTAGCGGGCCATCGGGCCGACGTGATACGAGCCACCACCGATCCGCTGCGCATGCAGGGCGTTCGACCATTCGACATGTGTCTCCTCGAAGTGCTCCGGCCATTGGTCGGGGGGAATGTCGAGCCCTCGGTTTGAAACGATGCGGCCATCGAGTATCCCGTACTCGTCGGGATGACGCATTGCGACGAACTCGTAGTCACGCTCGAAGTCGGGGAAAGAGAAGCCGGCGACCCACTCGACGGTCTCCAAGGCCTGTTCCAACCCCCACTCCAACTCGTCGACCAGTGCGTCCAACTCCCTTCGGGTGGGCGCGCGATAGAAGCCACCGACCTTCACGTTGATCGGATGGATCTCCCGTCCTCCCAGGACGCTCATGATCTTGTTGCCCAGCTTCTTGAGTCTGAGCCCGCTGGCCACCCGGTAGCCGAAGGCATCTGCCATCTCGATGGCGCTGTCATATCCCAGGTAGTCGGGAGCGTGCAAGAAGAAGATATGGAGTGCGTGACTTTCCAACCACTCGCCGTAGTAGATGAGCTTGCGCAGTTGCCGTAGCTGGCCACCTACGCTCACTCCGGCTGCCGCCTCCATGGCGTTGCAGGAGCTCATCTGATATGCGACCGGGCAGATGCCGCAGATTCGTGCCGTTATATCCGGTGCTTCGGAGAACTTCCTTCCCCTGAGGAGAGCCTCGAAGAATCGGGGTGGTTCGAAGATCTTGAACTTCAGATCTTGGACCTCGTCTCCTCGCAGTTTCAGATACATCGCACCTTCGCCCTCGACCCGGGCCAAATAGTCGACTTTGATCTCGCGGTCAGCGGTCATAGTTGGCACTCGCCTCCCGATACTCGGGTGCGTTGGCATTGAATGTGCGCAGGGCGTGTAGTACATCGCGGTCGCCCACACCGAGGTGTTGCCATTGTTCGATCAGCGCAGCCACGTTGGCGGTCTCTGATGGGCCGAAACAGCCGTAACAACCCCGGTTGAAGAGGGGACAGATCGCACCACACCCGGCCTGGGTGATCGGGCCCATGCAAGGCGTCCCGTGGGCCACCATCACGCAAGACGTGCCACGGAGCTTGCATTCGACGCAGACCGAATGGCGGGGAGTGTTGGGCTTGCGACCGCTGAGGTAGGCGTCGATGACTTCGATCAGTTGATCTTTGGAGATCGGGCAACCTTGCAGCTCGAAGTCAACATCGACATGGTCGGCGATCGGTGTCGACGTTTCGAGGGTCGAGATGTAGCCCGGGTTGGCATAGACGATCGAAGTGAACTCGGAGACGTCGGCGAAATTTCGCAGCGCCTGAATCCCACCGGATGTGGCACAGGCACCGATCGTGATCAGGGTTTTCGACATGTCGCGGATCTCGAGAATCCGTTGAGCATCGTGCTCGGTAGTCACAGATCCTTCGACGAGGGAGAGGTCGTAGGGGCCGTCGATGTCGCCTTTTGTGGCTTCGGGAAAGTAGGCGATATCGATTTGTCTGGCGATGTCGAGAAGCTGGTCCTCGCAGTCGAGAAGAGTGAGCTGACAGCCATCACACGATGCGAACTTCCAGACTGCGAGTCTTGGACGGAATTGCTTCTCACTCATAGCTCAGCAACCCCGAGACGGGCAGCGACTGAGGCATATGACATGACCGGGCCGTCGCGACAAATGAAATCGGCGCCAAACTGGCAGTGGCCACAGAAGCCGATGGCACACTTCATGTTGCGCTCGATGCTCAAGAAGATCCCCTCGGGGCTCACTCCGAGATCAGACAGTTCGCGGGCGACCACTTTCATCATGATCTCCGGTCCGCACACCAGAGCGATTGTGTTCGAAGGGTCGAACGAAACGCGGGGGAGGAGAGTAGTGACGACACCGACATCCCCTCGCCAGCCCAGTGTGGAACGATCCACCGTCACTTCGACTTCGATGTCGAAGCGGCTCCGCCAGGAGTGCAGGTCTTCTTCGAAGAGGAGATCCTCAGGTGTTCGGACTCCATACAGAACCGAAAGAGAGCCAAACCGGTCACGATTGCCCAGGATCTCGAGGACAGCCGGTCTCAGCGGCGCCAGACCAATACCACCGGCGATGATCAGAACGTCTTTTTCTTCCGCTCGTCCTGTAGGCCACCCCCGACCGTAGGGCCCCCGCACTCCGATCTCACCTCCGCTCTGAATGTCACAGAGAGCGCTGGTTACCGCGCCCACCCGACGGACGGTGTGCTGGAGAAGGCGACCTTGTCCGGGATCTCCGGAAATGGACATCGGAACCTCGCCCACACCCAAGACGTAGAGCATGGTGAACTGCCCGGGCCGGAAGGAAAACTCGCCGTCACTGCGCGCTGCCACCAGCGACAGGGTCACCGTGTCCGCAGCTTCGGGACGAACCTCGATGACGCGAAAGGGTCGGGGCAACATCGGGCTCGCCTCTGGAGTCCTGACCATGCCCGTCGTGGTGCTCACTTCACTTCGACTCATAGAGATCCAGCAGCTGGACTCGTGTCGAATGGAGTCTCCTCACAGCCTGTTCCGCCACCATCTGGAGAACCCACAGCTTGAGCTCGGGGTCTTTCTCGCACTGCTCTCGGACCCGGACCGCGTCAAAGACGAGTAGTTGGGAGTCCCTTATCGTTCGTGCCGTCCATTTCCACTTGTAAGGGGGGACCATCCAGCTGATCCCGACCAGTTCGGAGGGGCCCAGCGACAGAATGACCATCGGCTCGATTCCCGGCGTGACCAGCTCCAGGCTGACCAGCCCCTTCTCGACGATGAAGAACTCGTCGGCGGGTTGGTCCTCCCTGAAGAGGATCTCAGATGCCGGGTAACTGGTTTCGTCCACGACGGATGCGAGCAAGCCCAGTTGTTCGTCGGGGAGTGATTCGAGCAACTCGGCCTTGTCGCGAAGTTCGTCTACTTTCATTTACGTCTCCTTCGAGGTGGCTCGTATCGCAGCAACCTCCTCGGTTATGTCGATGCCAACCGGGCACCAGGTGATGCATCGCCCACATCCAACGCACCCCGAAGATCCGAACTGGTCATACCAGGTAGAGAGTTTGTGCGTCATCCACTGCCGGTAGCGGGCGCTCGTGGACTCACGAACGGGCTGTCCGTGAAGTGCGGTGAAGTCGAGGCTGAAACAGCTGTCCCATCGACGAGTCCTGGACGCCTGGCCGGATGCGAGGTCGGTCACATCCTCGGTGGTCGAGCAGAAACACGTGGGGCACACGAGCGTGCAGTTGGCGCAGGCCAGACAGCGTTTCGCGACCTCCTCCCACCTGGGATGCTCCAAAGACCGGGCCAGGAGCTCCTTCACGTCCGAATTGTCCATCGACCGGCCCATGGACGCTGCGGTGTTGTTGACGATGGAGTCGGCGAGTGCGATGTCAACTTCCGAGGCGTCGCTGGTTGGCATTTCGGCCAGTACTCCCGCACCCCTTTCGGTGGCGGATTCGATCAGGAACCTGTGTCTCTCCGCGTCGATCATCTCGGTGAGTACCAGATCGAAACCCGACGTGCATTTTGGGCCGGTCCCCATGGAAACGCAGAAACACGTTCCACCCGCGACCATGCAGTTGACTCCGATGGCGAAGACCTGGCGCCGGGCTTGGGCGTAGGAGGGGTCAATCTGAGCGGTCGACATGAAGACCTTGTCTTGAATGGCAATGGCAGCGAGATCACAGGCTCGCACCCCTAGAAAGGCGTACCGGGGTGAGTCCGGCTTGTTTTCGACGAACCGGAGTGACCCTTCCACCACCTCGGCGCGCCACAGTGTTTCTCGAGGCGGGAACAGGTATTTCTTCCAGGACTGCGGTCCGACTGCGTATCCAAAGAGCGCTCTGTCGTCACGTTCGACCAGCCGGTATTCGGCCGCCTCCTGTCGAGTGGTGAGACCAATCGGCAGGTCGTCGACCGAGTGGATCTCGTCGAAGATGATTGTCTGCTCGTGGACAGTGGGGCCCACGATCGTGTAACCGGCGTCGGCGAGCCATCCGATCAGAACACCGAAATCCTGACGGTCGATGACCTGGGGCGTCATTTCACTGCCCAATGCTCGCCGGCGATCTGTTGCTCCAAGGCACCTTTCAGTGTAGGAAGCACGTCCGCCACCTCGCCAACGATACCGAAGTGGGCGTAGCTGAAGATGGCTGCATCCGGATCACGATTGATGGCCACGATGGTATCGGCGGAGCGCATTCCAACTACATGCTGGAGCGCTCCAGAGATACCGCAGGCGACATAGAGCATCGGACGGACTGTGGTTCCCGTTTGGCCGATCTGTAGCGACCGGGGGGCAAGTCCGGCTTCAACCGCACCGCGGGAAGCAGCGACCTTCCCACTCATCTTCTCGGCCAGCTCCTCGATCAGGTGCCAGTTCGATGCGTTGCACCCGGCGCCGCCGGCGATAATCACATTGGCGTCCGCCAGTCCCACGTCAGTCCGCTGCAGCTGGTGCTCCAGGACATCGACTACGAGGTCTCCATCCGATAGGTTCACGGACAGCCGCTCAACGCGGGGTTGCCGGGGTCTTGGCGTAGGGGGAAACACGCCAGGGCGGATGGTTGCCATCTGTGGTCTTGCCTCGGGGCAGAGGCAGGTGGCGAGCACCCCGCCCGCCATTGCGGGGCGAACCTGGTGCAGCAGGTTTCGGTATGTTGTGTTCCGTCGCTTCCAGTCGTCGACGTAGAGATCGGTGCAGTCTGCTGCGATGCCGGTGTTCAGCATCGCAGCAACGCGAGGGGCCAAGTCGCGACCCGTGGTGGTTGCCCCGAAGAGAACGGCTTCAGGTTCGCGCTGTTCAATGGCGTCACCGATGATCCTGGCTTGGGGCAGGCATCGATAGGCGCTCAGCCGATCGTCTTCGGCGATCAAGGCGACGTCGGCCCCATAGCGCGATGCCTCTTCCGCGGCCGTCTCGACATCGGAGCCGATGCAAACCGCGGCGACCCCTCCACCGAGGTCCGGTGCTAGCTCGGTCGCTTTCGAGAGCAGTTCGGCTGAAACGCGGGTCAGGAGCCCGTCTCGTGTCTCGCAGACCACCCAGAGGCTCGGCCGACCAAGGCTGGGTGGGGCCTCATCCTCCATGATGTGGTCGCCCTCTATCTGAGGAACCTCCTCTGACTCGATGGCCTCGCGAGCTCGCAACTCATCGACGAGATCGTCGTAGCCAATGTCAACACCCACGAATTTGCAGTCCACCTTGGGCATTGGAACGAGTTCCATGCGTGCCACCTTGGTTGGTGAGGCCTTGAGGCCCACAAGGGTGTCGTCCAGATCGAGGTCGGCTGCGGTGAGGATCTCGATCTGGGCGGAGGCACCTCGGCGACGCCCAGGGAGTGTCGGGTACCGTGGTGTGAACCCGGTTTCCGCAATGGTGACTAGTGCCGGCCAGGGGAGAGAAAGGATCTCGTAACCCCCTTCCACAATGCGACGCGCCACCAACCTTTCGCTCACAATGCTCAAGTCTTCACAACCCGTGGCCTGGGGAATGCCGAGACGCTGGGCGACCTGAGGGCCAACCTGGCCTGTCTCACCGTCGAGGGCGCTGATCCCACAGAGAATGAGGTCGCATCCTCCGAGGTGGGTGATGGCAGCCGCCATGGCGTTGGCAGTGGCCCATGTGTCGGACCCGGCGAACAGCCGATCGGTGACGAGGACCCCTCGGTCGGCCCCCAGTGCGACTGCCTGCCGCAGCGTCTCCTCGGCGCGGGTAGGGCCCATCGATACAGCCCAGACCTCATCCGCCAGTTGGAGGGCAGCTTCCAGGGCATGGAGATCGGCGGGATTCGTTATCGCAGGCGCCGACCCCCGATCGATGGTTCCATCGGGTCTGGTGCCCACGATGCCGACACGCACGTCCGGCACCTGCTTGACGAGGACGATGGCTCGCATGCCGAATCAGCGCCGATGACCCTCGGGGGCTATCCGGGTGAGTGTTCTCCGGGCTTCCACATTTCCAGCGTCGCGGACGATGCCCGGCACGGATAGTGCCGAACTACCCGAATGAAATCGACCTGGCTGTCCCTTGCGATCCTCTCGGCTCGAGCATCAGATGAGTCCGAAGAGGCCCCAAATCTTGTGGACCACGAAAACGAGGATGGTGACCCCTACAAGGTCGAGCACGATCCCCGTGCGAAAGATCTGGCTCGCGGAGTAGAGGCGCGTTGAGTAGGCGATCATCGTTGGTGGCGTTCCCACCACAAGAGCGAAGTCGATCGACGACGCCATCGCCACGACCACGACGAGACCCGTGACGCTGATGCCGAGAACCCCGGCGAGCGGAATGGCAAGTGGAATGAGGATGGCCGCCGACGCAGTGTTCGAAGCGAAAGTTGTAAGGAGCAAGGTGAGCAGTGCCACGGCGAAGATGGCGATCACCGTGCTCACCCCGACCAGTCCGGTGAGTCGGGTGGCGAGGAAGTCGGACGTTCCTGTCTCGACGAGGAAGAAGCCGAGAGTAAGGCCTCCGCCGAATGTGATCAGAGAAGACCATGAGATGCGACCCAGGTCCTCGGGGACCAGCGCACCCAGGACGAAAAGAGCGACCGCCCCGGCCAATGCGACCACACCGGGATGGAACCCATGCAGGGTTTGGGTCACCCAACCAATGGCCACGGCAACGAACACCCCGAGCACCACGATCTGGTCGCGGCTCGGTGCTCCGACGCGTCGGCGCTCCGCTTCTGCCACAGCTCGTACTTCGCCAAACTGCTCAGCGTCGATGTCGACGCTGCTTCGTTTCCATAGGTACCACCCCATGACTGGGAGGAAGAGGATGACCATTGGCAAGCCAAACGCGAACCATTCGATGAACGAGATGGTGTGACCGCCGAACGAGTCGAGAAACTCGATAGCGATTTGGTTCGCAGGTGTGCCAATGGCGCTTCCGACTCCTCCGATTGTTCCTGCATAAGCGATCCCCAGAACAAGGGCACGTTGAAACCCCGCGTGGTCGAGTGGTGTCGTCACTGCCAGCGCAATTGGGACGAGCACCGCTATTGCAGCCGTGTTGGACATCCACATCGACATAAAGGCCGCGAGACCGAGCATTGACGCAAAGAGCACCGCCGGGCTGTGCCCTGCTCGGGCGGTGATCACCACTGAGGTGTAGTGATCGAGTTTGGTGCGCCTCATCGCCTCCGCCATCAGAAACCCGGCGAAGAACAACACGATGATCGGGTGGGCGAAGGGTGCCGTCGCCTCTCCCGCCGTGGCCACTCCAGCGAACACCAGCACGACTGGAATTAGTAACGAGGTCACGAACAGAGGGAGCGCCTCGGTCACCCACATGACAACGACAAACCCGAGCAAGCCCAGGACCAATCCCGAATCGTGGGTTGGTCGGCGCTGAGCCTCTAAGCGTTGTTCTTGGTCGTTCCAGCGGATCACCGGGATGAGTTCTTCCCGACCATCTCCGAGCGTTATCCGTAGCTGCACATCCGCGATGTCGGGCTGGATGATCGACCCCTCCTGGGTAACCACGATCCAGGCCTCGATCGGCTCCTCGACAGGTATGCCACTCGGGTATGTCACGACCACGCGAATCGGTCCGGATTCACCGCTCAACCTCACCGGGTCGATCTCACCGACCAGGATCGGAGCTTCGACGATCTGCTCGCCTCGGTACTCGAGTGACATCGTGCCGGGTCCTTCGCTCCAGTTTTCCGGGGCGAGAAGCCCTCCAACGAGCCCGGCCAGCAGTGCCAATGGCAAGACGATCAGGAGCCTGAGCCGGCTGGGCCGGCCCTGGCGGGTTGGCGGTGTGGAGTTAGTCAAGGCCTCGCTGGGCCGGTTTCGCTGGGTGGCCCATCAGGAGCAATGCTGCCACAGAGTCCCATGTGGGGCGACGCTCGTGTGCAGGGATCGCCATCGACTCATACGCAGCGGGCGAGATGGTCGACTACTGCGGCCCACCCACTCGGGAGTTGTCCGCTTCAGTGCTCGATCGCCTAAGCCCGTGACCCCAATAACCTGCCTTTCTGGATCAAGGAGATTCATGTCCGCAGAGGCTGTCAACTTCTACAACACGCTTGTGGCCATGCTCGCCCTGGCCGCTCTCGCCATTGCCGTTGCTCTGGTTGTGTATCGGATGGCCAAGGGGCCGGAGGCCGCCGCCGGACTCGGAAACACCCCGCTTTGGTTTGCGTGGCTGGTCGCCCTCGTGGCGACGTTCGGGTCACTCGTCTACTCGGAGGCGATCCACTTCATTCCGTGCCGACTGTGCTGGTACCAGCGCATTGCCATGTACCCGCTCTCCGTGGTCCTTTTGGTAGGCGCGTTGAGGAAGGAGGTCGTCGCCAAGTACTACGGACTCCCGTTGGCTCTTGGTGGTCTCGGCATCTCGATCTGGCACTACCTGATGCAGGCCTTCCCGTCCCTTGAAGGCGGATCCTGTGATCTCTCGATTCCCTGCTCCACCAGGTATGTCGAGATGTTCGGGTTTGTCAGCATCCCATTCATGGCCGGCTCCGGGTTTACCCTGATCGTCGTCTTACTTTCCTTCTACGTGAGAGCTTCCAACTATGAATAAGACCGTCCTTTGGATTATCGGTGGCGTTGTCGGGCTTGGCCTGATCGTTGCCCTGGCCTTCTCGATTGCCAGCGAGGAGTCGCTCGACGAGTCGATTGCCTTTGGTGAAATCACGGTTGAGGGCGCCAATCTCCCCTTCCTCGAAGATCCCTCCACCGACCCCGCCCTCGGGGCTTCTGCTCCGACGGTGAGTGGCGGTGATTGGAACGACAATCAGTACTCCATCGCGGCGGACGGTCGTCCCAAGATCGTCGTGTTTCTCGCTCACTGGTGTCAGTTCTGTCAGGCCGAGGTCCCGGTACTTCAAAGCTGGATCAACTCCGGCGGCCTGCCTGACGATGTCGACATGTACTCGATCACCGTTCTCTCCGACAGACTCCGACCAAACTGGCCATCCCAGGACTGGCTCGAAGACGAGGGATGGACCGTGCCGGTGATCATGGATGATGTCCAAGGCAGTGCCGTGCTGGCCTATGGCATGAGAGCAACGCCCTTTTACATCGTCCTGGATGGCAAGAACACCAACCTTGGCCGGTTCGCCGGCGAGGTTGGTGTTGCCGGGTTTGAGGCGATGGTGCAGCTCGCCCAGGCGAGCAACTAGACCTAGGCCTCTAGTGCCCGAATCTTGTCCAGTCGGCGGACGTGACGATCCTCTCGGCTGAACTTGGCTTCGATGAAGGTCTCGATGAGATCCTCGGCGAGAGCCTCTCCGATCACCCGCGATCCAAGACAGAGAACGTTGACATCGTCATGCTCGACCATTTGGTGAGCCGTGTAGGAATCATGGGCGACGGCAGCGCGAATACCTCTCAGCTTGTTGGCGGCAATGGATGCTCCCGCTCCCGACCCACAAACAATTATGCCCCGATCGGCGCGTCCGTCGAGGACCGCTTGGGCAACCGAGGCGGCGTAGTCCGGGTAGTCGACGGGATCGCTGGTATGGGTGCCCAGGTCGTACACAGCATGACCCGATTCCGCGAGCCAGGAGGCCAGATGCTCTTTGAGGTTGTACCCAGCGTGGTCCGAGCCGACAGCGATTCTCATGACCGGTGGCAGGGTAGCCAAGAGCGATAGCGCAACTTGGTCAACGGGTGACAACTACATTTGCCACAATGTCGACAATCGTTGTTGAGGGCGGCCGGTCTCTCTCGGGCACCGTAGGGATTCTTGGTGCGAAGAACGCCGTGCTCAAAGAGATGGTTTCGGCGCTGCTCGCCCCTGGCCGGCACCGGCTCACCAATGTTCCATCCATCGTGGATGTCGAGTTGATGTGTCAGGTGCTCGAGCACACCGGCTGCAAGGTCGATCAGGGGGAAGGTGAGCTCTGGGTGGTTGTCCCCGAAGAACTCAGACCCGAAGCCCCGATAGACCTGGTGCGTCAGATGCGTGCTTCCATTGTCGTTCTTGGCCCATTGCTGGCTCGATGCGGCGTTGCACGCGTCGCCCTCCCAGGGGGTGACGATCTCGGATCACGTCCAATCGAGTGGCACATGGGCGGTCTCGAGCAAATGGGTGTCGCCTTTGAACTGGTTCATGGCGAATTGGTTGGCTCGATCGACGGCAAGCTGAAGGGCGCAGAGATAGAACTGCCGTTCCCATCGGTGGGTGCCACGGAGAATCTTCTGTTTGCCGGGGTGCTTGCCGAAGGCGAAACAGTGATTGTGAATGCGGCGAGAGAGCCCGAGATCGAGGATCTGATTCGCCAGTTGACCGAGATGGGAGCCGATATCACAGGCGGGGGAACATCTCTCGTGACGATCCGGGGCGTCGAAGCACTTCATCCGGTTGAGCATCGGGTCATCCCTGACCGTCTCGAGGCCGGCACTTTCGCTGTCGCCGCTGCTATCACAAACGGCGATGTGACCGTCACCGGGTGCTATCCAGATCATCTCAGGATGGAGCTTCGCAAGCTCGAAGACGCGGGTTGCGACGTTGAGCGGGGCGACGGCTGGCTCCGGGTGAAGGGCCCGGAACGCCCGACACCCGTTGACTTCTCGACCCTCCCCTTCCCCGGCTTTCACACGGACATGCATCCACAGATGGTGGCTTTGCTCTCTCTGGCATCGGGCACTTCGGTGGTCACCGAGAACCTCTACGACGCCCGATTCCGCTATGTCGGCGAGATGGCGCGTATGGGCGCCGACATCTCGATCGAGGCTCAACACGCCATCGTCCGTGGCGTCGAGCGGCTCTCCGGATGTCCGGTGCTGTCACCCGATATCAGGGCCGGCGCGGCTCTCGTTCTGGCCGCGTTGAGAGCGGACGGCGTTACCGAAGTCGGTGGTGCCGACCACATCGATCGCGGCTACCACGACTTTGCAGGGCGTCTCGCCGCTCTTGGCGCTTCTGTCGAGAGAAGCTGATCATCACTAGACTCAGGAACAACATCTCGAAGGCATCGGTTCCCTGGTACATATGACAGAAGCGACTCCAGTATCAATCTCTCCGTCGACGGTTGTCGACGGCCCCATCGATGAAGACAAACTCGAAGAGGCTCTCAACTACATCCGCCCCGCCGTTCAGGCCGATGGTGGCGACATCGTCTTGCTGGGGGCCGACGATGGGAAGGTGAGTCTCCAGATGGTTGGCGCCTGTGGCGGTTGCCCGTTGTCGATGATGACCCTGAAGGCCGGAATCGAACGCATCCTCATGGATCGCGTTCCCGGAGTTCGTGAGGTCGTTGCCTCCGCCGATGCTCCGTCGACGCTCGATGAGGCCGCCGAAGGCCTCGGAATAACGCTTCCTTCGCTGTAATTGCTTTACTCGTAGGCTTCTCGCCGATGGAACCATCTCTCGTTGAGGCCGTCCGCTCCGGCGATCGCAAGGCCCTTGCCCGTGCCATAACACTCATCGAGAGCGGCAAGCCGCTGGGTGAAGTCGGTGATCGCCGCACCGCAATCGTCGGGATCACCGGTCCTCCCGGGGCCGGGAAGTCGACGCTGATCGCGGTCCTGATCGGGATGATCAGGGATAAGGGAGAGACTGTCGCAGTGCTTGCCGTCGACCCATCGAGTCCCCTCACGGGCGGAGCGATTCTGGGCGACCGCATCCGGATGCAGGCGCATGTCGATGATGACGGCGTGTTCGTGCGGTCAATGGCAACCCGGGGCCATCTGGGGGGTCTCGCCGAAGCGTCCTCCGACGCGATTCGACTCATGAGTGCGGCCGGCTTCGATCGACTCATAGTGGAGACGGTCGGAGTCGGGCAGTCCGAGGTAGAGATCATGGATCTTGCTGACGCAGTGGTACTGGTCGTTGGCCCTTCCTGGGGTGATCAGATTCAGGCAGACAAAGCCGGAATCGTGGAGATCGCAGATCTATTCGTCGTCAACAAGGGTGACCGTTCGGGAGCGTTGGATGTGAAGAGAGCCCTTAGGGAGGCAGCGGATGCCAGAGGAGCGAAAGTCCTGGTGACGACGGCAACCACCGGTGACGGGGTCGACGAGCTTCTTGCAGCCATCGAGAAGCTAGTCGGCATCTAGCTCCGCCTGCGCCGCTGCCAGCCGCGCCCCCTCAACACGTGGTGGGCTGCACGACACGTAGTCGAGGCCGAGCCCGTGGACGAAGGCGATCGAGTCCGGATCGCCGCCGTGTTCTCCGCACAAACCTAGGATGAGGTCGGGGTTAGCGGCTTTGCCCTCGGTGCAAGCGATGCGCATCAATCGCCCCACACCCTCCTGGTCCAGAGTTTGGAATGGGTCCGAGGGAAAGATCCGCTGGTCGATGTAGTCCTTCAGGAACAGCCCTTCGGCGTCGTCCCGGCTCAAGCCGTATGTCATCTGGGTGAGGTCGTTGGTTCCGAACGAAAAAAAGGCCGCAATCTCGGCTATCTCTCCGGCGGTCAGCGCGGCGCGGGGAAGCTCGATCATCGTTCCAATCGGGATGCTGTATTCCCGGCCCGTTCGCTCACTTGCGGAGGCGATTTCTTCTTCTACAAGCTCTTTCATTCTCCGCAGCTCTTCAACCGTGGAGACAAGGGGGATCATGATCTCGAGGACAGGATCGCCGCCTGCGTCGAGTCGTCGCGTCACAGCTTCGAGTGCGGCCCGAGCCTGCATTCGATAGAGCTCGTTGAACATCAAACCCAGCCGAACGCCCCTGAGGCCGAGCATCGGGTTCTCCTCTTCCCACGGCGCGACCTTCTCTGACATCGCCATGAGATCGGCGATGGGACGCCCGGCCCGCACTCTTCGTAATGCTTCTTCTTCCAGTTCCAGCCGTGAGGGAAGAAACTCGTGAAGCGGCGGATCGAGCAGACGAATCACGACCGGCAGGCCGTCCATCGCTTCGAGGATTCCTTCGAAGTCACCAACCTGGAGACGCTCGAGTTCTTCGAGGGCTTCTGATCGATCCTCCTCGGAAAGAATGATCTTTTGCACTACCTGAATGCGCTCACCCATGAACATGTGCTCGGTGCGAGCGAGACCTATGCCGCTCGCTCCACGCTTACGGGCCTCGGCCGCGTCGTCGGGAGTGTCTGCATTGGCTCTGACGCCCATCGTGCGAATCTGGTCTGCCCACTCGAGGAGCAGGCTCAGATCGGGCAGCTTCTCCGGAGCAATCAGTTCGACCGGGTCGGTGTAGACGGCCCCTGTTGTCCCGTCGATCGTGATGAAATCCCCGCCGGATATGTCTATCTCGTCGACCTGCGCAAGTCCGCCCGCAACGTCGACAATGAGGTTGGCGGCCCCTGTGACGGCGGGCTTGCCCATACCCCGCGCCACCACGGCGGCATGTGATGTTTTGCCCCCGTGGCTTGTCAGGATCCCGGCGGCAGCGGCCATTCCGTGGATGTCGTCAGGGGTCGTCGACGGACGTACGAGGATCGAGTCTTTCCCGGCTTTGGCCATCTCAACTGCGGCATCGGCATCAAACACGACGACTCCTGTTGCTGCTCCCGGAGAGGCGGCGACGCCTGTGAGGATTGGCTGGACGTCGGAATTTGGGTCGAGACGCGGCCGATGAAGTTGTTCCAACGAAGAAGGCTCAACGCGGGTGACGGCGGTCGCCCTGTCGATCAGGCCTTCGTTTGCCATTGTCACCGCTAGCCGCACCGCGGCTTCGGCCGTTCGCTTTCCAGACCTGACCTGCAGGATGTGGAGGACGCCCCTCTCGATGGTGAACTCGATGTCGAGCATGTCTCTGTAGTGCTTCTCCAGCCCGCTCATGGTGTCCAGAAGCTGGCTGTGGCACTCGGGGTGGAGGCCGGACATCTCATCGAGAGTCATCGTGTTTCGTATCCCGGCAACGACATCCTCGCCCTGGGCGCGCGGCAGATAGTCGCCGTAGGTGACACGGGCCCCGGTCGCAGGATCTCGTGTGAAGCACACCCCGGTTCCGGACTCGTCGTCGAGGTCACCGAAGACCATCATCTGAACGTTGGCGGCAGTGCCCAGCGAGTCGGGGATGCGGTTGATGCGCCGGTATTCGATCGCACGCCTATTGGTCCACGAACCGAAGATGGCAGCGATGGCGCCTTGAAGCTGTTCTCGAGGATCGGTGGGAAACTCGCCTGGACGCTCTTCCTCGACGATCGCCTGAAACATTCGAGTCACCCGTTCCAGATCCTCGGTATTGAGCTCCGAGTCATCCTTCACCCCTCGTTTCACTCTGAGTGTCGACAGGATGTCCTGGAACGGCTGGCCATCGAGGTCAAACACCACGGTGGCATACATCTGGACGAATCGCCGGTAGGCGTCCCAGGCAAAATGGGGATTTCCCGACCAATCGATGAGCGGTTCGACCATGTCGTCGTTGATACCGAGGTTGAGAACTGTGTCCATCATCCCCGGCATGGAGAACTTGGCACCGGATCGCACCGAGAGAAGAATCGGATCCGGCCCTGCGCCGAAAACTCTGCCTGTTGCCTTCTCGAGCCTTGATATCGCAGCGTCAACATCGGTCCAGAGGTCGGCCGGGATCTGGCCGGTGGACATCGTCTCCCGGCATACGTCAGTGGTGATCGTGAACCCCGGCGGAACCGGCAAACCGAGCTGAGTCATCTCGGCGAGTCCGGCGCCCTTCCCGCCCAGGAGATCGCGATCAGACCCGTCTGCATCTGAGAAGTCGTAGAGGTATGGCAAGACAGCAGATCATATGCCCTGGCGGATCGGTATAACCTCGCCGGCCGATGACGGTCTACTTCGCCCACGCCACGAGTTTCTGTGGAGCCGTTTGGAGACCGGTCATATCCGGACTCGATGGCGTCGAATGCGTCACATGGGATTTTGCCGGACACGGCTCAGGGCCGACGCTGGATCTGCCGGTCGATTGGCGAGTGTTTGCTGAGCAGGTGCTCGATGAGACCGTTCCCGGTGGCATCGGGGTGGGTCACTCGGTAGGTGCGACGGCATTGACGATGGCCCAGCTTGCCGATCCCGATCGATTTCGGTTTCTGGTCTTGATCGAGCCGTCTGTCTTTCCAGGACCACACGGTCGACAGGAGAACACCTTGAGTGTGTTCACCCTGAAGCGAAAGAGGACGTTTCACTCGCGTGGAGCCGCCAAGGAAAACTTCGCATCTCGGGAAACGTTCTCAGATTGGGTGCCGTCCGCCCTGGAGGCGTATGTTGAGTGCGGACTGGTCGGTGAGGGTCCTGTTGAACTTGCCTGCAACCCTGAGATCGAAGCCGACATCTACCGGGCCACCAACGCCCACGACACGTGGGAGCGACTCGGCGAGATTGACATCCCGGTGCTGATTCTCACCGGCGAGACCTCCGATCCCATTCCACCCGGATTTGCCCGCGAGCAGACGGCCCAGTTTCGACGTGCCGGGCTGGAGATCGTCCCGGGGGCCGGGCATTTTCTACCGATGGAGAAGCCTGATCTCGTGGCGGACCGGATCCGCCGGTTGGTCACAACGTTTTCTTGAGGTCGTTGGTCTGGAGGCGGGGGCGGCTGCCCCTAGGTAGGTCGGTGTTCGACGAGGGCGGCGAGTCTGGGGTGCAAGTCCGGTTTCGGTGGCGGATACGGTGTCCAGTCGGGTTTACGGAACTGGAAGGCCCCGTTGGGACTGGTGGTGATAAACCAGCCCTCTTCGTGAACGAACCGGTGGTGAAACCCGCATAACAGGATCAGATTGTCGAGATCGGTGGATCCGCCTTTCGACCAGTGGACAATATGGTGAACCTGAAGCCAACCTTTGTTTCCGCATCCGTGGAACCGACAGGTTCCCCCGTCACGGTGGATTACCAGTCTTCTCAACCATCCGGGAACCGTGCGACTGTTTCTTCCCACTCCGATGATCTGGGAACCGTCGGTGATCACCGTTTCAACCACACAGTCACAGGCGAGTCTTCGTGTTGTCTCGTTGGGAACCAACGCTCCGGAACCGAGTTCGGTGACACCAGAGTCAGTCGTAGTCAACGCATCAAGATCGGCGTGAACCACAATCTGAGGTGGTGTGGTGGTGGTCTCATCTCCTGTAGTGGCACAAACTTGCACCAACCCGTCCGCCATCCGCTGTGAATAAGCGTCAAACAAACCGGTTTGCGGGTCGGGACCGATCTTGTCGGCCCGGTCACGAATCGCTGTTTCCACTATCTCCAGGTCGATATTGGGTAGATGAGCAGTCAATCTCCCTGATGCACCGTCGAGGGTCCGTTGGATCCACAAGGCCCGCACCCGGTGAGCCTCTCTCTCATCCTGTCTAGAAGGCGGGTTCGCTCTACGGGCCTTGCGATCCAACAGAGCATTAGACAACCCAAGGGCTTCTTCGATCAGCCCGGCTTCGGTGTCAGCAGTAGCCATCCGAGAAATAGCGTCGGTCTGGTCTAAAGAAAGGTCACCAGAACCAAACCGGGCAGACAGAACAGGAAGATCCGACAGTCTCCGGGCCACACCAACCAACTGAGCGGCGGTGGGAGGACGGACCCGCAATCGGGCAGAGACCCAATCAGACAATGACCGGGCTCCGTCTCTCATCCAAGTTTGGGACACGTCGGCAGCTTGAATCAGGACACAAAGCTCGGCGGCGGAAGCAGCATGAAGTCCGCCGAACTGATCGAAACCCCGGTCGATCTCATCTGGTGTGGCTTGAAACCAATCCATACCCTCGAACATACGTTCGCCCAGGGACAGATTCAAGAGGTTTGACGCCAAAAACCAAAGAAATCTGAAAAACTTCGATCCCTTTGTGACGAAAGGCTCTCTCGTGCAATGGTGCAGTCCGCAAGAGCTGCAATCGAGCGCCTGGTCAAGACAAAGGAATGATCTGATGACTCAAGAACCTCTCTCGACGGAGGATGTCTCGACCATCGCCGCCGAGGCCTACGTCTATGCCTTTCCCATGCTCATGGGATATCGGTATGGGTACGCCACGTTTCTCCAGCCGGCGTCGCCTGCCTATGCGGGTCCGGCTAATCAGGGCCCATACGGTGAGGCGAAAACCCTTGATCACACGTTCAAGGAGGTGATCACACCCAACGCCGACACGCCTTACTCGTTCGGGTTGTTGGACCTGCGAGCAGGACCGGTGGTGCTGACAGTTCCGGAGGTCAAAGATCGCTACTACGTCATGCAGTTCGAAGATCTGTTCGGTTACAACGAGTTGTTCGTCGGAAGCAGGGCAACCGGTTCGGCGCCGGGATCGTATTTCCTCATGGGTCCGCGGTGGGATGGTGAGGTCCCCGATGGCTTCGCCTCGTCGTTTCGATTCGAAACCGACCTGGTGTTCCTCATCGGTCGCACCCAGCTCCTCGGTTCCGATGATCAGCAGGCGCTTGCTCGAATCATGGAACAGTATCGACTCGAATCCTACGAGGTCTTTGAGGGAGAACAAGCTCCCGTCTTGCCACCATTTGATTGGCCGCACTGGGACGATGAGGCATCCCGCGATGAGCGGTTCGTCGGCTACCTCAACACACTTCTGACTTTATGCCTGCCGGCCCATCCGGACGAGGAGAAGATGTTCGAGCGCTTCGCCGAAGTCGGCATTGGACACGGTCTGGCGTTCGACTTGGGATCGCTGAGCGAGGAACGTAGAAACGCGCTTGCGAAAGGTGTTGCCTCGGCCAGAAACAAGATGGCAAAAGTCTCAGAATCGTTAGGCATGAACATCAACGAATGGATGTCGATGGATCCCTTCGGCAACCGCGAATTCTATGGCAACGACTACATGAAACGGGCCGCGGCCGCCATGGTTGGGTGGGGAGGCAACGATCGGATCGAAGCCCACTATCCGATGGCTCGCGGCGACGTGGATGGCAATCCGTTTGACGGCAACGCCAAATACCAGCTGAGATTCGAGACGAGACCACCGGTGCGCGCATTCTGGTCGGTGACCATGTACGACACGTCCTACGACGGAACCGCCGGCTATCTGGTCGAGAACACGATCAACCGATACCTGATCAGCTCGACCACCGAAGACCTTGTCCTCGACCACGATGGTGGTCTCACGATCACGATGCAGCATGATGAGCCCGGCGATCCCAAGGAACGTGCCAACTGGCTGCCGACACCCGACGGACGTTTTTACCTGGCCCTGAGGATGTACTGGCCCAAGTCAGCTGCGCTCGACGGCACGTGGGATCCACCACCAGTCATTCGAGTCGACTAGCGGATCACGACCGGCTGCTCTAGGAGACCCGTTCCAGGACCAATGCCTGCCAGATGGGGTTGTTTTCGGCGTGACGAACATCAAGACCCACCCTGGTAGCGACTGCCTCGATCTGGTCCACTGGATGCACGAAAGCCCGAAAATCACACCCTCGCAGAGCCATGAATCTATTACCCATGCCCAAACCAGATTTCACCCACCACTTCTCCCTCGGAAAGACCAACGCCAGGTATTTCCCCGTCTTGGCGACGGCGGCGCCCATCAGCTTCTCCATCCAGGGGTAGCAACAGACAACCCGGTTCATCACCACTATGTCGGCGGGCTCGAAATCGTCGCGGGTTTCCACGAAATCACCGAGTCGTCTGGTGATCCGATCCTCTACACCCTCCTCCTTGGCAAGCTTCAGCGCGGCATCCTCATATCCGGAAGAAAGCTCCGCATTCACCGTGTTGGCGGCGCCGGCCTTGAGCAACTCGATCTGGACCGCACCCACCCCACCACCGACCTCGAGGACGTCGGCTCCTTCCACACCACCGGACACCAAGAAGTCGACCATGCCCTTGGCGATCGGATCGAGGCCCCGTTTCCGGTAGGAGCGCACGTTTCGGTCGGCTTCCTTTCGATTGAAGAAACGCCGATAGGGTGTCGGGTCGCAGCAGTCAGACATGACAACGCATGATGCTCAAGCCTCGGCCAGCACCTTTTCCATCACCTCGTCGGCGATGTCGTAGTTGGCAAATACGGCCTGGACATCATCGAGATCCTCCAGGGTGTCGATGAGCCTCAGCAGCTTTTTCGCTTCGCTCTCCTCCACAGGGACGATGTTGGACGGCAGTTGGGTGACATCGGCCGACTCGATCTGCACACCACCACTTTCCAGCGCTTCACGAACGTCACGCATATCGGTCGCTTGGGTCACCACCTCATACATGCCCCCATCGACATCGAGAATGTCCTCGGCGCCGGCGTCGATGGCCAGAAGCATCACTTCGTCTTCGGATCCCTTCACGAGAATCAGACCCTTCTGACTGAACAGGTACCCCACGGAGCCCGGCTCACCGAGGTTGCCGCCATGTCGGGTGAAAGCGGAGCGAACGTCGGATGCCGCCCGGTTGCGGTTGTCGGTGAGGACCTGGACGTAAAGAGCCACTCCCCCCGGGCCGTAGCCCTCGTAGAAGGTCTCCTCGTAGATGGCGCCCTCGACCTCACCTGTCCCCCTCTTGATGGCTCGCTCGATGTTGTCGTTGGGCATCGAAGCGGCTTTCGCCTTGTCAACAGCAGTCGCCAGTGTGGGATTGAACTCGGTGTTTCCACCGCCATTGCGCGCGGCTACCTCGATCGCTTTCCCAAGCTTTCCGAAGAGCTTGCCGCGCTTGGCGTCCTGACGGCCTTTGCGGTGCTTGATGTTCGCCCATTTGGAGTGACCAGACATACCTGAGCCTCAGATCAGGTCCAGCAACATCTGGTGGATGCGCCCGTCACCGGTCAACTCCGGGTGGAATGAAGTCGCCAGGATCCTGCCCTGTCGCACCATCACGGGATGATCGTCGATGGCGGCGAGCACCTTCACATCGGCCCCGACCTTCTCGATCCAGGGGGCACGGATGAACACACCGTCAAAGGGGCTGTCGAAACCATCAACATCAACCAGCGCCTCAAAGGACTCGTTCTGACGGCCGAATGCGTTCCTCTTGACCACGACGTCGAGAGCGCCGATCACCAGCTGATCGCTGTCAGAGATCGTGCTCGCCAGGAGAATCATGCCTGCGCAGGTTCCGTATACAGCCAACCCGTCGTGTATCGCCGACCGAAGCGGGTCGAACATCCCAAAGCGGACGGCCATTTTGGCGATCGTCGTCGACTCCCCTCCGGGAAGGATCAGTGCGTCGATCGCGGTGAGTTGATCGGGCTTCTTCACCCCCAGGGCCTCGGTGCCAAGAGATTGGAGGATGTTGACGTGTTCACGGACGTCGCCCTGTAGTGCCAGGACGCCGACCCTGGTCATCTCACCAGCCCCGGGAAGCGAGACGCTCTGAATCCTGGAGGCTCTCCATTTCGATGCCCGGCATTGCACTGCCTAGACCACGTGAGACCTTGCCGACAACCTCCGGCTCGCTCCAGAATGTGGTGGCCTCGACGATCGCACGGGCATAAGCCTCCGGATCGGAGCTCTTGAAGATCCCCGAGCCCACAAAGACGCCATCAACGCCAAGCCCCATCATCAGGGCCGCGTCCGCTGGCGTCGCTATCCCGCCGGCAGCAAAGTTGACCACGGGAAGGGCGCCAGTCTCAGAGATTTCCTTGACAAGGTCGTAGGGAGCACCCATGTCACGGGAAGCAGCCATCAACTGCTCGTCGCCCATCGAGGAAACGGCGCGCATCTCGTCGGTGAGTGCCCGCATGTGGCGAACGGCCTCAACGACGTTTCCGGTGCCGGCCTCGCCCTTGGTGCGAATCATCGCCGCTCCTTCGCCGATGCGTCGCAGAGCTTCGCCGAGATTGCGAGCCCCACAAACGAACGGCGTAGTGAAGGCCCACTTGTCGATGTGGTGCTCCTCGTCAGCCGGGGTCAGAACCTCGGACTCGTCGACGTAGTCGACGCCGAGGGCCTGCAACACCGCAGCCTCGGCGAAATGACCGATGCGACACTTGGCCATCACCGGCACGGTAACGGCAGCCTGGATCTCCTCGATGATGTTGGGATCGGACATCCTTGCGACTCCACCGTCTTTGCGGATGTCTGCGGGAACCCGCTCCAAAGCCATCACGGCGACGGCTCCTGCGTCCTCGGCGATCTTGGCCTGGTCGGCGTTGACAACGTCCATGATGACGCCGCCCTTGAGCATGTCGGCAAGACCCCGCTTGACACGATCGGTTCCGGTTTCCAACACTTGTGACTCCTATGGGAAAGACTGGATTGTACTGCGAAATCGCTCGCACTCCTAAGAGACACTCTCCTCATACACGGCCCTGTATGCGGCCGCCACGGTGTCCCAATCGAATTGGTCGGCGCGCTTCCGTCCGCGGTCAGCCAGATCGGACCGCGCCTTGTCGTCATCGAGCAGTTCGACCAGTTTGGCGGTCAAGTCCGAAACATCGCCCGTTCTGAAGTATCGGACAGCCTCGCCACCAACATCCACAAACGATTGGAGGTCCGATGCGAGCACAACTGCTCCCGCGGCCATTGCCTCGACGAGGACGATCCCAAACGACTCACCACCAGTGTTGGGCGCTACGAGAACGGCGGCCGAGTTCAACACCCGAATCTTGGTTTCGTCGTCGACGCGACCCATCCATTCCACGCCATGAGACCCGCGGTCGGCCCCCATCACCACCAGTTCGGCGTCGGGAACGGCATCCGAAACATCACCCCACGACTCCAGCAGCAGGTCGAGACCTTTTCTTCGCTCGTCGCGACCCAGGAATGCGACGCGGAGCGGTGTGCGCTCCTGATCGGTGGACATGGCGGCCACATTCAGACCGTTGGGGACGATCATCACACCCATGTGGCTTCTCACCGCCTCCGCCGCCGTCTCGGAAACCGCGGTAACGGTCCTCACATTCTCACCCAGAATCCGCGCCAGGAATGGTCCTGCAAAGTCGTAAAAGCGTTTGGCGGCCCTTTCGGGAGCCGCGTGAAAGGTGACCACCACCGGGGGGCCTGCACGCAACGCGCCAAGCGACACCGTGGGCATGAGCGGCTCGTGGACGTGAAGAAGATCAAGACCCGAACTGGCCTTTCGGATTGCGGCGCGGACCCGAGGATCTAGCGAGATCGCCATCATCGATCCATTGCCGGGGACCGCTACCGATGACCCCAAGTCGACGCCGTCAACACTCTCCGGTAGCCCGGGACCGATCACCGACACTTCATCGCCAAGCGATCGGAGTGCCTCTCCAAGACCGAGAACCTGGGCCTGAACGCCTCCTGGCTTGGACAGATCGTATGGACAAACGAGCCCGATGCGCATGGGGTTAATCCTTGTCGGAGGGCCAGTTGGGAACTACAAGGTGCCATTGATCGGGCGCATCGAGAATCAGAGACTCGAGTTCCCTGGCCATCGACTGTGTCATCTTCTTGACCTGATCCGAACGCTTTCCCCCGGGCACCTCGATCGCCGGCTTCACCACGACATGATGGCCGTCGCCCTCGAAATAGACGGCCACGGGGAAAAGCGGGGCGCCGGTCTTGACCGCCAACGCGGCCGGACCCGCCGGAAGTGTGGTTTTCTCACCGAAGAACTCGACCTCGACCCCTCTCCGATTCAGGTCTCTATCCGAGAGAAGAGCTATCGCCTTGTTGGCGGCGATCCCTTGCTCGAGCTTTCTCATCACCTCGACCCGGCCGGTTGCCAGGACGATCTCGATCCCGAAGTCATTGCGCATGGAGGTGAACCATTCGGTGATTCGTTTGTTGGGCAGATCCTCCGCCACCGCCACGACGGGGATGCCTTCTCTCACGGCCACGGGCGCCGCCACCTCCCAATTGCCGATGTGGGGCACACAGAAGATCATCCCATTGCCTTCGGCCTTGGCTGCGAGCACCATGTCGAGGCCCTCGACCGATGTCGTCGCCAGAATCTCGGGGACCCTTTGTGCCCTTACCCAAAGAGACTCGGCGAAGTACCGGCCGTATGACTCCATCGAAGACCGGGATGCCCTCGCCACATCGGCTTCGTCTCCCAGCACCCGTTTCATGTGACGTGTCGCCATCCGACGCCGACCGCCATCGACCGTATACCACGCACGCCCGGCGAGGCTTCCAAGCCATACCGCCGCCATGTGCGGAAGCAACCCGACCAGGCCGACCCCGACCCGCAACCCCCAGTAAGCCAGCCGTGCCCTCACTCGATCGAGCGGTAGGTCTTCACGAAGCGGACCACGACGGTCAGCCAAACCAGGGTCACAAAGGTCCACAACATCGGCTCCACATAACCGAGAATCAATCCCAAGCTGAAGAGAATGATCCGCTCGGCGCGTCCCATCAAACCGCCCCTGCCATCGTGGCCTTCGGCCTCGGCGCGTGCCCGCATGTATGGGACCATGAGAGCTCCTCCGACTGCCAGCACGATCAAAAGCATGACCCTGGAATCACCGGCCATGACTACACCCAGACCCGCAAAGGCAGCGATCTCACCAAACCGGTCGAACGCCGAATCCAGAAAAGCTCCTCTTGCCGTGACCTTGCCCGAAGCCCTGGCAACCGCCCCATCCAGCCCATCGAGCAGGGAACCGAGCAACACGATCAATGCCCCGGTCCGCAAGGCGCCGGCGGCTATCACGACTGCCCCAGCTACCACGACGACGAGACCGAGGACGGTCATGGCGGTCGGCGTCATACCGACAGCCGCAAGAGCCTTGCCCATTGGCTCGAGGAACCGGGTGATCCGAGGTCGGATCCGCATGTCGATCACCGCGGGGAAAGTAGCACCCCGGCTGAATACGAGGGTCACAATCAGGGTTAGGATCCACCTTCTTTCACACAAGGAGGTCGAGTTGGATCCCGAGAAAGTTCGCAACGTCGCCCTGGTAGGTCATGGCGGAAGCGGGAAGACGACACTTGCCGAGGCCTTGATCTATGTGGGCGGCGCCAGCAATCGAATGGGGTCGGTGGACGATGGAACCACGATCTTCGACCATGAACCGGAGGAGATCGAAAGGAACATCTCGCTGGGGCTGAGTGTCGGCACCGTGGACTGGAGAGGCACCAGGGTCAACATCATCGACACACCGGGGTCGAGCGACTTCATCGGTGATGCCCGGTCGGCTCTACGTGCAGCCGACCTGGCCCTCTTCTGCGTGTCGGCGGTAGACGGAATCGAAGTGCAGACCGAACAGCTCTGGCGGGCAGCCGGCGATGAGGGAATTCCCCGGGCGATCGTGATCACCAAACTCGATCGCGAACGCGCCTCCTTTGAACGAACCCTCGGCGATCTGCGCGACACCTATGGGAAGGCAATAGCACCGATTCAGGTTCCGATTGGCCAGGAGGGCAACTTTCGGGGACTTGTCAGAGTGGCTTCGGAGAGGGCGTACGAGTACACCGAAGGCGACGCAACCGGATCTCTGGTTGACCTTCCTTCGGAGGTCAAGGATCGGGTCCACGCCGCCCACACAGCACTCATCGAGACTGTCGTCGAATCAGACGATGAGATGATGGAGGCCTACTTCGAAGGCAAGGAGCCGACCAACGAACAAATCGTCTCGACCATCCACCACGGGATCATCGCCGGTGAGATTGATCCCGTTGTGGTCACTTCAGC
>JAZFTN010000138.1:0-6203 GCA_036446715.1 Acidimicrobiia bacterium
GGTGGATACCGGCATCGAGGAAGACTCCGACGAGTGAGCCGGCTTCGCCGGTTCGAGGATTACCGGTTCGTCGGGACGAGAGACACGATGCTGGTCTACGACTGTGACGACTCGGACCAGTTCAGCGAACTCGAGGAGAGAGTCGAGGAGGAGGCTCTTCTCGACCTCAACCTTCTCCAGTCGTTCGCGCCCGACAGTCTCGCCGAGGCAGCCAACAGGGGTTTCGACCCGGTCTAGCGTGTTCAGCAATGTGGCCTGGGGCCACGTAACTGCACACGCTTCAAGCTTCCAAACCCTGACCGACGAAGTCTCCGATCTTCTTCCCACGTCCGTGGAAGAAGTGGTCTCCGGGTGTCACAACCAGGTCGATGCCCATTGTCTCGGCATAGGTCCGCACTGCCTCACCGTCGATTATCTGGTCCCGATCTCCGAGGATGATCCGCTTGGACCCCGCAGGTAGCTCCGATGGCAACTTCTCCGCGGCCGGGGCGATGCCCACGTATGGAATCGTGGAGCCGGCCGCTGCCAGCCATCGCAACGCGGTGCCGGCTCCGAAAGACCAGCCGGCCAAACCCAGCGGAAGCTCTCCGGACCCGCCATGTTCGATGGCCGCCGCAACGTCGTCTTGCTCAGCCTCGCCGTAGTCGTGGGAGCCTCCGCTCTCACCGGTGCCCCTGAAATTGAAACGAAGCACCGAATGCCCTCTCTCGACCAAACGCTGGGTCACCCCGATCATCAATGGCGCATTCATGGAACCGCCCTGAAGAGGATGAGGGTGACAGAACACCGTGAGACGCTCCGGCGCGCCGGAAGAATCGATCCGGGCCTCGAGGGTTACACCGTCTGAGGTGGTGATGGTCAGGCGCTCGGTCATGTGAGCAGACGGAGCAGCCAGATGGCGGCAGCGGCGACGATGACCAACGCCAGCACGGCCGATGTGACGAGCAACCAGCGGGTTTGCATGGGTCTCGGAGGGTAACTGAGGCCGTTACTAGGCTCAGGGTCTGGAATAGGAAAGGTCAAGAATTGCACGACATCGTCATCGTGGGCGGCGGCCCCGGCGGCTACGCCGCGGCGCTTTACGCCCACAACTTCGGGTTGTCGGTGGCGCTTGTCGACAAAGAGCGCCCCGGAGGCACCTGTCTCATCAGGGGATGCATCCCCGCCAAGCAGTGGCTCCATATCGCCGAGGTGTACAGCACGGTCAGCCACGCCGCCGAGTTCGGTGTCGTCACCTCCCAGCCACAGATCGACTGGTCGGCTGCTCTCGCCCGGAAGAACCAGACGGTAGAAGGCCTGGTCAGAGGTCTGGCCGGTCTCTTGAAGAAGCGTGGTGTCGAAGTGGTCAACGGGTTTGGGAAGCTGGCCGGAGCGGGCAAGGTCGAGGTCCATTCGGGTGAGGGCTCGATGACGCTCGACGGACGCTCGGTCATCCTGGCCACGGGCAGCCATGCTCAGACGATCCCCGGATACGAGATCGACGGCACCCGGATCGTCACCTCAGACCATGCCCTCGACTGGCCGAGCCAGCCTCGACGCGTCGGGATCGTCGGTGGCGGAGTGATCGGGTGCGAGTTCGCCTCGTTCCTCACCGACGTCGGAAGCGAGGTTCATGTCTTTGAGATGTTGGATCAGATCATCCCCGGCTCTGATCCGGAGACTGCGAAAGCCCTGCAACGCCAATTGCAGCGTCGCGGGGCCAAGTTCCACATCGGTGTCGGCGTGGAACCGGCTGAGGTGGGTCCATCGGGGGTGAGCGTCCCGGTAGGCGACGAGAAGGTCAGCGTCGATGTTGTTTTGGTCTCCGTTGGACGGGGGCCAAATACCGAAGGTGTAGGGCTGGAGACCACCAGGGTCGAAATGGATCGGGGGTTCGTCAACGTTGACCCGAACACCATGCAAACGGCGGAACCCGGTCTCTACGCGGTGGGCGACATCGTCGCCGGCACACCCCAGTTGGCCCATGTCGGCTTTGCAGAGGGCATTGCAGCGGTCACTCACATCGCCACGGGTGAAACCCAGCCCGTCAACTACGACGCCATCCCCCGTGTCACCTACACCCACCCGGAGGTGGCCGAGGTCGGGATCACCCAAGAACAGGCCACCGAGCGAGGACTGGAGGTCGAGGCCACCAAACACGCTTTCAACGGTGTCGGCCGGGCGATCATCCAGGGCCAGAACCAGGGTCACGTCAAGATCATCGCCGTCAAAGGTGGGCCCATCGTCGGAGCAAGCGTCATCGGTCCCCAGGCCGGTGAGATGATCCACGAGCTGATGTACTCCGTGGGGTGGGAGGCCCTTCCGTCGGAAGCGGCTGCCTTCATCCACGCCCATCCCACCCTTTCCGAGGCGATAGGTGAGACACTGATGTCAGCGGCAGGCAGAAGCCTGCACTGAGAGGAGCAAGACTTGGCAACGACGGTATCCATGCCCCAACTGGGGGAGACGGTCACCGAGGGGACGATCCTCCGGTGGGCGAAGAAGATCGGTGACTCGATCGCAGAAGATGAGGTTCTTGTTGAGATTTCGACCGACAAGGTCGACACGGAAGTGCCTTCGCCGATAGCGGGCACCATCATCGAGATCCTCGTCGCCGAGGGGGACACCGTTGAAGTTGGCGTCGATCTGGTCGTGATCGGAGAAGCCGGGGAGCAGCCGTCGTCCGCTGCCCCAGCGGAGGCCGTTGAGCCTACGCCTGAGCCGGAGTCCGAAGCTGCACCTGAAACAGAATTTCATCCGGCATCGGAGACGCCGGCCGGGCCCGATACCGGCTTCGAAGCTTCGCTGGCGAGTGACGCCGTCGAGGATCAGCCCACCGACGCCGAGGTCGAGGCGTTCTTCGCCGAGCCTTCCCCGGAGGAAACGTCGCCACAGTTGCTCTCACCGGTGGTGCGCAGGTTGGTTCGAGAGAATGACATCGACCTCGCCCGGATACAGGGCACCGGACAGGGCGGACGAATAACCCGAAACGACGTGGAGGCCTACATGGCCGGTGCGCCGGCGGTCGCGGCACCCGCTCCCGCGCCGGTTGCCCCACCCCCGACGCCCGAAGCGCCGGTTCCAGTGCTTGAACCCGAGAAGTCGGCCCCAATCCCCGCCGCCGGTGTTGACAGCGAGGAGGTCGATCTCGATCGCATCCGGGTCCGCATCGCCGAGAACATGATCAAGTCGAAACAGACCGCAGCCCATGTCTGGACGTCGGTCGAGGTCGACTTCGAAAGCATGGAACGGGTGCGTCAAGCCCACAAGGCCCGTTTCAAGAGCGACGAGGGCTTCTCGCTGACGTATCTGCCGTTCATCTCGAGAGCAACCATCGACGCCCTGAAGGCCTTTCCCGTGGTCAATAGCTCGTTCTATCTCGAGGAGAAGAAGGCGGTCTTCCACAAGAATGTCGATCTGGGCATTGCCATCGACCTCAACCAGGGCGGACTGGTTGTTGCCCGGGTTCGCAACGCCGACGGCTTGCGTTTGGTGGGCATCGCTCGCGAAATACGGGACCTCGCCGAACGGGCCCGTGACGGGAAACTGGAGCTGGACGATCTGACCGGTTCGACGTTCACGATCACCAACCCCGGTCCATTCGGTTCGTTCATGTCGGTTCCGATCATCAACATTCCCAATGTGGCGATTCTCTCCACCGACACTGTGGTCAAGCGGGCGACGGTTATCACGACATCCGACGGGCAGGACACCATCGCCATCCGCCACATCGGCTATCTGGGTCTGACCTGGGATCACCGCGCCCTGGACGGATCGACCGCTGTGCTGTTCCTCCGCAGGATCAAGGAGAACCTCGAAACCTGGGACTGGTCCCAGGAACTGGCGTGACGTTGTTGCGTTCACGCTGGCTGGGCCGTCTCCAATACACCGAGGCGTGGGACCTACAACGAGCCATCCACGAAGGGAAGGCAAAGGGCCGCACAGCCGACGACTATCTGCTCCTGATGGAGCATCCTCCGGTCTTCACCATCGGCCGGAACGGAGACTCGTCGAACCTGTTGGTCGACCGGGCAGCGGTGACGGAAGCCGGCGCAGAGGTGCATCACGTCGACCGGGGAGGGGACATCACATTCCATGGACCCGGTCAATTGGTCGGCTACCCGATACTTAAGCTCGACGACCCCAAACAGATTGTTCCTTACGTACGTCGGATCGAGAGGACGCTGATCCACACTCTCTCCGACCTGGGTGTCGAGGCCTGGGCCGAGGACGGGTATACGGGTGTCTGGACCGAGAAGGGCAAGGTGGCAGCGATCGGGGTTCGTGTCTCCCGCAAGGTGACGATGCACGGGTTTGCGCTGAATCTGGCTCCGGACATGAGCTTTTTCGAGATGATGAACCCGTGCGGGATCAGCGATCGGCCGGTGACCAGCGTTTCGGACCTCGTCGGACGGAAGGTGACGATTGAGGAGGCTGTCGAGGCTCTCCTCCCGCACTTCGAAGCCGTGTTCGGGTACTCGGACTCCGAGACCCAGTTGGCCGCCTTTGTCCGTGGGCAGGGCAAGGTTTCGTCGTTTGAGGTCGATCGTCTTCTCGAGGCGGGCACTTTTTCTCCGCAGAAGCGTGCGGAGAAGCCGGTTGTGGTCAATGGGCGTCTTCCCGGCGAGCCGGTGCGACCCGACTGGATGAAGGTGACCGCTCGTCTCGACGGTGACTATCTCAAGCTGAAGAAGCTGATGCGTGGTCTCGAATTGAACACAGTGTGTGAGGAGGCCAACTGTCCCAACATCTACGAATGCTGGGGGATGGGCACCGCAACACTGATGATTCTCGGCGATAAGTGCACCAGGGCGTGCTCCTTCTGCAACGTGACCACGGGCAAGCCGACCGAGTACGACATCTTCGAGCCGTTCCGTGCGGCCGAGGCCATCGAGAAGATGAATCTGAAACATGCGGTGATCACGTCGGTGAACCGTGACGATCTCGACGACGGGGGAGCGGACATCTTCGCCAGAACCATCACCGAGTCCCGGCGTCGGTCGTCGGGCACCGAGATCGAGGTGCTGATCCCCGACTTCAAGGGTGATCGGGAGGCACTGCAAACGGTGATGGACGCCCGGCCGGAGGTGCTCAACCACAACACCGAGACTGTGCTGCGTCTGCAAAGGGACATCCGCACCTCCGCAAGTTACGGAAGGTCGCTTGCGCTTTTGTGGCGGGCCAAGCAGATGAGCCCAGATGGTCTCACCAAGTCAGGTCTGATCGTTGGCATGGGGGAGACCCGGAAAGAGGTGCTGGCGACTCTGGCCGACATGAGGGCGGTGGGCATCGACATCATCACCATCGGCCAGTATCTGCGCCCCACAGCCCAACATCGCCCGATCCATCGTTACGTGCACCCGGACGAGTTCGCCGAGTACAAGGCGTTTGGTGAGG
This sequence comes from Acidimicrobiia bacterium, assembly GCA_036446715.1. Classification (GTDB taxonomy): domain Bacteria; phylum Actinomycetota; class Acidimicrobiia; order Spongiisociales; family ZC4RG35; genus SZUA-217. Next base: position 5,377 of record JAZFTN010000138.1, read on the forward strand.
GCATGGGTATCCCCCATGTGGAGTCGGGTCCGCTGGTGCGGTCCAGCTATCACGCCAGGGAGAGCCGGGAGGCGGTCCCGGTCTCGATCGGGGCCAGATAGAGGGGTTGTCGAGGCCGTCTGGCTTTGGCAAACTTGTCACTGATGCCGATTTCGGAAGCCGCCCGCCACGACCTGTACAATGGTCTGACCGAACTTCTCGGTCTTGACCGGGCAGACACTCTCATGGCATACCTACCCGAATTCGATCCAGAAGATGTAGCCACCAAGGGTGACATCGCCGAGTTGAGGACGGCTACCAAGAGTGACATCCTCGAGTTGAGGAAGGCCACCAAGGCTGATTTTGCGGGGCTGAGGGCTGACTTCGGCAGTCTGGAGTCGAGATTGGATTCCCGTATGGATCGTGTTGAGGCCCGACTCGACGGGCTTGGCAGTCGTCTTGATCGTCTTTTTCTCACACTCGTGGCCGGATTCTTTGTGATCGTGGCCGCGATGGCGGGCGTTGTGTTCACAACCCTCTGACGTAGACCCCACACCCAATGTGGTCTTACCCCGTTTGTCGGCCATGGTTTGCCACAAGAACCAAGAACAAGCCTTGGTGAGGGCGGGGATTCCGCATATGGAGTCGGGTCCGCTGGTGAGGTCCAGCTACCACGCCAGGGCGAGCCGGGAGGCGGTGCCGGTTACGATCGGGGCCAGATAAAGGGGTTGTCGCGACTATCAAGCTACGGCAAGCTTGTCGGTGATGGCAATGTCAGAAGCAGCCCGCGCCGACCTCTACAATGGTCTTGCCGACATGCTCGGCCCTGAGCGAGCGGAGACGCTGAT
>JAZFTN010000139.1:0-4120 GCA_036446715.1 Acidimicrobiia bacterium
CCTCCCGGGCCCATGTGGCCGTCGTCAGCGAAACGATCCCATATCGACTCTCCTTTGCCATCTTCGAACCGGGCGCCCTCGATCTGATAGGCCGAAGTGGACACTCCCCATCGGAAAATCGTCGGTTCGTTTGTCGAAGACGGCATGGATCAGCCATTCCTGGGAGGGGAAGCAACCAGAGTACGCCACGAGGTCAGGGGTGGGAGAGAATGACTCCCTCTAATGGTGCGAGTTTGAGTGTTTGCTTACACGGCTCATCCCGGTCCGGATCGTGAGTTGAGAAGACCACGTTGCCCGAGCCCACTGCGACTTCTTGGTAGTCCGAACTGAAGTTGAGGGCGACTGTTACAGTTTCGTGGTCCGATTCACGTCTGTAGACGAGTATCAACTCGTTCGAAGCCGGGTGACTGACGTAGGACCCGATTCTGAGGGCCGAGGAACCTCGACGAAGCTCGAGGAGACGTCGGTACATGTTGAGAATCGAATGTCGATCCTCCAGCTCCGACTCGACGTTCAGGGTTGCGGAGTCAGCCGATACTGGCAGCCAAGGCCGCACATCGGTGTCCGAGAAGCCGGCGTTGGGCCCGGGAGTCCACTGCATCGGCGTTCGGGCACCATCGCGACTCAGTGACTCGACGTTGTCCCCCCATGGATCCCGGTGCGCAGCTTGGCTCATTTCGGTCTGTTTCATTCCGAGTTCGTCCCCGTAGTACAGAAACGGTGTGCCCCGCATTGTCAGGAGAACCAGCGCGGCGAGACGCTCGTTTCCCTCGGGAAGCCGGCTCGCCAGTCGCCCCTCGTCGTGGTTTCCCAGCGTCCAGTTCGTCCAACCGCCTGCAGGGATGTTCCACAGGACAGCCTCGATCGTGGCTCGCAGGCTGGAGGCCCGCCACTCTGCTGCCATCAAATGGAAATTGAACGGCATGTGGAGTTGATCGAGATCCTCTCCGTAATAAGACGCCCACTCCGGCATGTCGAAGATGTGTATCTCTCCCACGCTCACCGGCTCTCGGGGGTAGGAGTCGAGAACCGATCTGAAACCACGGTGGACCTCGTGGACATCGGGGTGACCGAAGTCGTAGAGGTGGATGAATTCGTCATACTCACCCATGTCCTTGTACGGGCGGGGATAGTCGGGCGGCGCCGGTGGATTATCTCTCTCCAAGGGGTCCTTCATCATCTGATGAGCTGCGTCTACCCGGAATCCATCGACCCCCATATCCAACCAGAATCGGGCGACGTCCATCATGGCTTCGACAAGCTCAGGGTTGCGCCAGTTGAGGTCGGGCTGCTCAGGGAGGTACGTGTGTCGATAATATTGCCCGGTGGCGTTGTCGAGAGTCCAGGCCGGACCGCTGAACACGCTGACCCAGTTGGTTGGAGGAGACCCTTTCTCCTTCGCGTCACGCCACACATACCAATCTCGCTTGGGATTGCTCAGAGATGATGCGGACTCGATGAACCAGGGGTGCTGGTCTGATGTGTGATTCATCACATAATCGACAATGACCCGCAGCCCACGTGCGTGGGCCTCTTGTATCAACGAGCGCGCATCATCCAGGTCGCCAAAGAGCGGGTCAACGTCGGTATGGTCGGAGATGTCGTAGCCCCAGTCCTTCATTGGGCTCTTGTAGAACGGTGAAAGCCAGACTGCATCGACGCCGAGGGTTTCGGCGAGATAGTCGAGCTTGTCGATCAGTCCGTTGAGGTCCCCAAAACCGTCTCCGTTCGAGTCTGCGTAAGAGAGGGGGTATATCTGGTAGAAGACCGCCTTTTTCCACCACTCCTTGTTGTTGACCTGTTTGGACACCATGACGAGGCAGGTTAGGTGCGGTTAACGGAGCCGACATCCGAATTCCGTGTATCCTCAGAAAAGGGCTTAAGCCTCTACGGGAGCCTTTGAAAATATGTATGTTTCCGTGGTGTGGGACGACCCACTATTCGCTAACTAGGAGAGATGTCTACATGAAAAACCTACGATGGCTGATCGCTCTGATGGCAGTCATGGCCATGGTTCTGGCCGCGTGCGGCGACGATGACGGCGCTGACACGACGGAGGGTGCCGCAGCCACGACGGAGGCCGCAGGCGACAGCTACACCGATGTCGACGTAGCCGGCACTGAAGTGTCGGTGTGGGGTGCTCCAACCGGTGTCGAAGGTGATGCCGTCCAAGCGGCCTTCGACATCTATGGAGAAGCCGAAGGCGCCACCGTTGTGTGGGTTGGAAGCGACTCATTCGAACAGGACTTGAGAATCGCAGTCGACGGTGGTGCGCCACCCGACATCGGGATAACTCCGCAGCCAGGTTCGATTTGCGTGTTCGCCGATTCAGGAGACCTGGTGTCCCTCGAGGACATGGGCTTTGACATAGCAGCACTCGAGGCTGCGCATGGCGCCTACTTCATCAGCCTCGGTCAGTGTGATGACGGCCAGCACTACGCGATACCGACGAATGCCAACTACAAGAGCATCGTTTGGTACAACAAGCCTCTGTTCGAGGCTGGCGGGTATGAGATCCCAGAGACCTGGGACGCGCTGGTTGCACTGTCACAGCAGGTGCTCGACGACGGGACCACACCGTGGTGTATCGGTCTCGGTAGCGACGCGGCCACCGGCTGGCCCGGCACCGACTGGATCGAGGACATCATGGTCCGAACGGCAGGTGCTGACGTATACAGCCAGTGGGTGAATCACGAGATCCCCTTCAATGATCCGGCAGTCGTCAATGCCTTTGACGTGATGGCCGAGATCTTCTTTGCGGAGGGCTTCGTGCTCGGAGGAGTGGACACCACGGCCGCTATCGACTTCCGGGATGCAGTGGTTCCGATGTTCAACGATCCACCAAGCTGCATGTTCCACCGGCAGGCATCGTTCATCTCCAGTTTCTTCCCCGAGGGAGCGGAGCCAGGCGTGGACGCCGATTTCTTCAACTTCCCAATCATCGACGCTGCTGTCGGTTCCGGCGCCATGGGTGGCGGGGAATTGGCGATGGTGTTCAATGACCGACCTGAGGTTCGTGCGTTTCTGGAGGCCTATGCCGGCACCGCCCTTCAGTGCGTCCAGGCGTCGCCCAAGGGCCATGGAGTAGCAGGCGTCGAGAGGATCTCGGCAAACGCCGGCACATCTTCCGACTGCTACGAGTCGGACACAGTGAAGAAGCAGGCCGGAGCCGTGGCTGCCGCATTGGCTACCAACGGGTTCGTGTTTGACGCTTCGGACCTGATGCCACCTGAGGTTGGACAGGGCTCGTTCTGGATTGGAATGGTCGACTGGACACGCGGCACCTCTACACAGGATGTAGTGGACGCCGTCGAGACAAGCTGGCCATAGACCACTACTAGTAGAAGAGAAAGACGGGGCGGCGTGTCCGCCCCGTCTTTCATTCGTTAAGGTCGGATCAGGCTCATTGAGGAGCGGCAATCTCTGCACGAACTGACAAGGAACTCGCAAAGGAACCAACACCCGAAGGGCAACCACCCGAAACGGAAGGGGGTGGCGTCGCCACCCTGCTGCTGAGGATCGGGGTGTCTCTGGTCGTTCCTATCGCCGCTGCCCTCGGCCTCTATTGGTCGGGGATCGTCCTACTCGACAAGGACGCCAATCGTGCCGTCGTCGTGGCCGCGGCCCTGGTGATCGGAGTGCTCGGGGTATTCGGTCTCTATTACGGGATGGACTGGCTGATAAATCGGCTTCCCGAGAGTTATCGGCACAAGGTCCGGCCTTTCGCTTTCGTCGGTCCGGCAATCGTTGTGCTCACAATCTTCCTCGTCTACCCGACCGTCAACACCGTCGTGCTCAGCTTCCTCGACGCCAAGGGCGAGGAGTTCGTCGGACTCGACAACTATGTCAACCTGTTGACTCAGAGCGATGCACTGCTCGCTCTGCGCAACTCGTTTGCATGGGTGATCGTCGTACCCTTGTTCTCGGTGGTCATCGGTCTCGGGTTTGCAGTCCTGTCCGACCGTCTTGGCAGCAAGACCGAGGCTTTCTCCAAATCGTTCATCTTCATGCCGATGGCAATCTCGTTCGTGGGCGCTTCCATCGTCTGGCGCTTCATCTACAACTTCCGACCCGAGGGCTTCGGAGAGCAGATCGGCCTGCTCAACGGCATCTGGCAGGC
>JAZFTN010000140.1:0-5041 GCA_036446715.1 Acidimicrobiia bacterium
CCGTTTTAGCCTTCGACCAGCGGTGCGGGCAACCCGATAGAGATAACCTGCCGGATTTTCCATAGAACCGACCCGATCCCAATGCTCCCACCCGTACGCCAACGCCTCCGCAGTCGCGTCGGTCGCCAGATCCACACCCAATGTAGGAATCAGGCCTCGCCGCAGACGAGGCTCAAACGCTAGAGCGAACGCCGTGAACAACTCTGCCGGACCAGCCTGGTCGGTCCTTGCTTAGTCGGTCAAAACGTAGGGATCGCGAGAACGCGCACGTCATTTCTGACCGGACTATCTGGATAGGTTCATCCGTTGTACCGGACAACCCATACTTTATGCCGTGCGTGGAGGTACTAGGAGTTGCCTGTGATCTATGACCCCAGAAGGGAGTCCTGTATGAGCGGAGAGACAGTCCTTCTGAGATCGTTAGCTGCAGTGGCGGTCCTTTCGCTACTGGTCGTGGCATGTGGGTCACCATCTGGCTCGGCAACAACCACTACGGGTAGCTCGGCTGACTCGTCCACCGTTGCTGATCAATCGACTCTCGAAACTGTCCGACCCTCATCGTCTAGCCAGTCCACTAACCCCCCAATCTCTGCTAGCACCACCAGCGGGTCGACGACCACGGTCAAGCCGACAACAACCACCACGGTCAAGCCGACAACAACCACCACGGCCCAAACCTTGAAGACAGTCGCCGGTTCGATCGTCGCCTTTGCGTTCAACCCGAATCCGATCAATATCAACGTCGGGGACACGGTTAGGTGGACCAACAACGACCCCGTCGATCACACCACCACCTCACTGGGCAATTGGAATTCGGGCAGCCTCACATCCGGAGCCAGTTTCTCGGAGGTCTTCGAGTCTCCCGGCACCTTCAACTATTTCTGCTCGATTCACCCGTCTATGACGGCCACTGTGGTCGTCAACCCGTGACCACGATTCGAAGGTGCTCCTGGAGCGTCTCCGTCACGGGTCGATCAAGACCCCTCTCGATGGGCGATCTGCGTCCGCGCATAGGCGCCGTTGTGGGTGGGTGTGATAGTTGATGCTCGCCATCGCTGGGGAGTAACGAGTCGGTTTTTGTGCAGGGGGAGCCTTGCTAGCTCCCCCTGCTTCGTTTAGACGGTTACTGGGTTGGGTGGCTTTGGCGGTTTACGTACACGATTGCACCACCGGCGGTGAGCGCAGCACCGGCGAGCAGCAGGAACAGGGTGAAGTTTGACCCTGTTGCAGGCAACTCTTCAGCGGGCGGCTCGACAGCTGCTGCTGCGACTAGTTGACCGCGGATTGCACCGGCCGCGAACTCAGCTGTGTGGACGTTGACGTAGTAGCCGCCCGGGTCGGCCACAATCGCGGCCACGACAGCAGCGTCACCGGCAACACAGCCATCACCAAGACTGTTCGGCCAATCGAAGTCGACGACGACCCCACCGGCGACGTCGGCGCCACCTTCGTGAATATGTGCGGCCACCGGATCCTCGATCCCGTCGAATGTGATGGTGAAACACACCTCCGACGTGTCCAAGTCGATGACAACGACCGCCGAGCCGGTTCCGTCGGGATCACCGGAATCGTCGAGATGGTTCTCTCCGCTGAGGTCCGCCGTGAAATTATTCAGATGGACGTCTGCGCCAGCCGTCAAAGCACCGGCAACAAGAAACACAAGCACAAGAAACACGACACCAATCATTCGACCTACCTGAGATTCCTCCATAGACATGAGCATGAATGTTCGACGCACAAAAAGCCTCCTCGGTTAGACGCCTACACACAACAATACGAACGAAATGCGGTTTTGGTTCACGGAAGATGCGAACTTTCCGCACATAACCGGTGTCGGCTTAAGAGGGGGCTATGAGACGCTGTTTGACCCGACCTTCGAGGAGAAGACTGATGTAAGCGGCGTTGGGACCTTCGACCAGTTCCGCGGTGATGATGAGACGCTCCCGAGCCGAGAACTTCGGGTTGCAGGTCGTCATTGTCAACCAACTGCCCTCCCTGTCCTCGGTAACCCAGACATCGGTGGGTTTGACCACGAAACTGTCTCTCACCACATACACATGGATACCGATCGCCGTTTCTATCTCGATTCGATCCCCGGGTTTCAGCTGATCAAAGTCGAAAAATGGCCTTCCGTAGGTCGTCCGATGACCCGAGATCACAGCGTTCCCAGCCTGCCCCGGCAAAGGCGTCCACGGCATGTGCCCAGGCCCCTTCCTCAACGTTTCGACGGTCACCCCTTCAAAGACAACCGTCTCCAGGTCGAGGCTCGGGATGGACAGGTAGGCGAACTCGGTATCTTCCGCCGGCTGATCCTCGGCGTAATACTCGACTACATCGGGGGCGCTCTCCGGCGCAGCATCCTCAACAGAAACCTCCCCGACCTCGAGGACCGGCACTTCTTCGACCTCGGGAAGATCCTGTCTCGTCTGGACGAAACTTTGATCTAGCTGAATTCCAGCCGCTGCCTGCACCCGCCCGTTGGCAACATCAGTTCCGAAGACCTGCCACCCAACAAAGCCGATCGCGAATAAGCCGCTCCAAACAAGCGTCCACCCAAGGATCTGCACCCATCGCCGCATACAAGAAGGCTAAATCACGCTGCGGCCCACCACCAGCCGAAGAGTCACCAACGAGACACTCAGCCCCCTCCAGCACTGAGCAAACCCCGTGAAAGTATCGGCAGCAGTCTGATCACGGAGCAACTTGCCCTCCTCGACTCATACCCTATAAACCCTTCACGCCCACCAGTCGTAAGACACCCAAGACGAGAAACTTGACCGCCCATATCAACCGGCTGGGGGAGAATGGGTGTGGTGGTTTCCACCGGTCGGGCGGTGTTCGCCGGTTGAACTGTTAATGGCAGTTCGGTCGGGTCGCATCCGCCGTCCCAGTGGTTTGCCACCCCTTCGCCTGTAAGCAACAGAAAGGGGCGACGATGAGAATCGTAGAAGTCACTGGTGGTGTCGACACTCATGCCGACAACCATATGGCAGCAGCAGTTGATCACAACGGCGGACTGTTAGGCATCGAATCCTTTCCTGCCACAGAGTCCGAGACGACGAGAGTCTCCCCGAGGACCGACCAACCGCACAAAACGCGCTCCCCTGCTGTATCCGTGGGTCAGTTTCGGGCCGGGAGTCGGGGTTAAGCGACTGTCGAGAGCTAACCGTGCGAGGGCATTAGGAGTAGGGGTAGAGGCCGTGGAACCGACGGCGATTCTGGTGAGCAACCGGATTTTGGTGTTTGTCGATTCGATCAGTCCTTGAAACAGGTCGTGATCGAGGTAGGCATCGATCGCTTCGACTGACTTCATCGTCGATATGGACAATTTCGGCAACGGCGGCCGTCAACTCCGTTCCGACGCTTCCATGCTCTGCTGTTCTGCACCTTTTTCTGCTTCCCGTAGCTTCGAGCCTCGCGACCAACCAAAAACCTAGAAGCAAACAGGCTGCAACTCGTGTCAACCTTCTCCAGACCACCCACGGATACAGCAGGAGAGCGACAATACGACGGCGGCCAACCCGCCATGAGCCATCGTTCGTCAGCGCGAGATCCAGTGAGCACCCTGCCGGATATGTACCCACACTCGGGACGACTTACAGGCCCGTTACCGCACGAGTGTCCCGGGATTTCTTTCTTATTCCCAGGACACTTCGAATAGACGTACCGGCTCCGGAAATCCTTTCAAGGCGATCGACCCCCGGTCCATGAAGGGAAAACCCTTGCCGATGGCGAGGTCGCGGACGGTGTTCGACACGAGTATCTGACTCGGCATTGCATGACCGCAGATGCGGGCGGCAAGATTGACAGTCGCTCCGAATAGGTCATCGTGGTCAGTCACTGGCTCCCCAGCACTAAGACCCACACGCACACGCGCAGCACGATCCGGATCTTCAATGCCCACCTCGGCTGTCTTGCGCTGAATTGAAATGGTGCATTCGACAGCTCGACTCACCGAAAGGAACGACGCCATTAACCCATCTCCGGTGTGTTTCACTTCCCGTCCGCCATGAGCGGCGAGAGCGTCACGGACGACCTCGTTGTGGGTGTGAATCATCGCCATGGCGGTTTCGTCGCCGAGATTGACGCTCACGTCGGTCGATGCCTCGAGATCAGTAAACATGATCGCCCTGAGACCGTTATCGGGCTCCGAGCCGGGTCCAGCCACTGTGGCCCTGGACGGGAGGCTCGCCTCCCAGTCGCCCATGAACTGGCCCACCGAAGGAGGCATCACTTCGATGATGTTGCCCGGGATGAGCCCATGCGCCTCCTTATGACATGCCACCGCGGCCTCAATACTTGGAGCCTCGACCAAACAGAACACCCTTCCTTCGGAATCGTTGAGCCAATACGTCAGATAATGGACGCCGTACTTCTCCTGAACCTGGAGGTCACGGGCGTGATCAGCTGCAACATCTTCCGGTGTCGAATCACCGAGGTCATTGTGAACATCCATGAACATCGGCATGACAGAGAAAGATACACAAAGCGCCCCAACAGTGGCCGTGAACCGTCACCATCCTGACCGCCTCATCTTCAGGCAGAAGCCAACCCCCGCGCACATAACACTTATGCGTGGCTCAGCTTGGTCCGAGAAACCCTATTCGGGTGGTCATCCTCGAGTTCACTCGGATTGGTAGATCGTCTCTGGCCAGTTCTGAAAATCGACTGATGAAGGTGTCACCGGCGGGGTGTCCGTTCGTCTCGAAGAGAACGCCATGCTCACTCTGTGGGGGAGCATCGAGCGAACAGTCGCCAATCGCATGTGTGCCAAAACACACCAACACCACGTCTCGTGGCGGTTCGATGAGAGACCGGTCCAGATTCGGCCCCGCCTCTGACACGTCGATTATCCACGCGCCCGTCGAGATGTCATGGAGGACCACGCCAGGTAGGCCGCGGCTAGTTGACTGTTGGAGATCGTCCGGTGTCTTCATGGTCATTTGATGTGTGCGCCGGGGGCGCTCTTCGACTCCTGCTTCCTACTCACTCATCCAACCGCCGGAACGTGGCCGTGGACAGGGGCGAAAGACATGAACCG
>JAZFTN010000141.1:0-3477 GCA_036446715.1 Acidimicrobiia bacterium
AAGACGCAGAACACCAGCGGAAAAACCAGCTTTACCGGAGCTGCGAAGGCCTTCTCCTGCGCACGCTGACGCCGTTTGACACGCATCTCATCGGCCTGCACACGAAGGACCCGGGCAATCGTCACGCCAAACGCCTCCGCCTGGATCATTGCCAGAATGAAAGATCGCAGTTCGTCGAGATCCGTGCGATCCATCAGATGGCGCATCGCATCGCGGCGACTGACACCGACTCTTGTCTCTTGAAGCATCCTGAAGAACTCTTCGGACAGAGGGCCGGGAACGGTTGCTATAACCCGTGCCAGCGCCGAATCGAAGCCGAGGCCCGCTTCGACCGAGATGACAAGAAGATCCAACAAGTCGGGAAGGGCCTTGAGCATCTCATGGCGACGATCGTTGCCTTTGCGCTGCAACCATGCACTGGGCCCAAAGAAACCTAGGACAATGGGCATGCCGAACAGCACAACACGTTGAAGCGTGTCGGCTCCGAAGTCGACGAGTTGGAAGGCTGCAAATAGACCGAGAACAGTGGTCAGCAGTTTGATAACCACGAAAGCGGGCGCATCGAGATTCCCTGGATTTCCCCCGAGCAACAGCTTGTGCTCGATCTTCTCCAGGTATCCGACCGGCGTGAATCGCCTCAGGAAATTCGAGAACCTCAAGAAGAGCGGACCCACTGTCCTTTGAGCCAGCGGTTTGGCCAGTTCTTCCTCTCGAGCCCCGGAAGCGGGCTGATCACGACCATAAAGGGCTAGACGAACGGTCATATCCTCCCGGGCACGAGTGACACCTATCCCCACCCAGACAATCACGAACAACACCAATAGGAACACCGCTCCTACCGCCAGCAACACACCGTCAATTGATCCAAGGAGATTCATACTTCGATGTCCACGATCTTCTTCATCCACCACAGCCCTGCCACAATCAGGAGTAGACCGATACCAATGGCCATAAGGCCAAAGTTTGATTCGAGAAGTGGCAGGAGATAGTCTCGATTTGAGAACCAGAGAAACGCAAACAGCCCGAATGGAAGAGAGCCGAGGACGATTGCGGAGATCCGCCCCTCCGCGGTGAGAGCCATGATCTCACCCTTGAGCCGGTTGCGGGCTCTCATGGTGTCGCCCACCGTTTGCAGCACCTCGGCAAGGTTTCCACCGACTTCTCGCTGGATGTCGATTGCCATGACCGCCCACTCGAAATCTGCCGAGTTAGTGCGCTCAACGATTCCGCTCAGCGAGTCGGTCACAGAGAGTCCGAGCCGTGACTCGACGACAGCACGGCTGAACTCTCGGGCTGTCGGGTTGGGGGCTTCTGAAGACACGGCTTCGATTGCCTGCAACAGTGAGTACCCGGCTCGAAGAGACGTCGACAGAAGTGTCAGCGTGTCGGGCAGCTGCTTTTCGAAGTTCTTCTTCTCACGACTACCGGCAAAGTTGATCAACAGGATCATCAAGAGCAGCAGACCGCTGAAAGTGATCAATCCCCAAATCGGGCCGTTGAAAATAAGAGCGAAAACCCCGCCGACGGCGGATAGACCGATCATCGCGAGAATCGCCTCGCCGGGGGCCATTGGAATGTTGGCCTGCTCCAAAACGGAGTTGACACCGGAGAACAGTCCCCTCTTCTTGACCTCTTCCTCGGCGGCCTCGGAAAAACGGTTGAGAAGAGGAATCCGCTCCAGGAAGGATCTCTTCTCCTCAGTCGGCTTGCCCCGGCGCCCGTAGGCTTGGAGTCTCTTGGCGAACCTGCCGGGGTCGTCCTCATCCTCACGTCCGAAGAGGATCACCAGAAACAGGAACAGCGTCAGACCGAGGCCGGCTGCGCTGATCAGGATCAGAGTCTGGGTGTCCAGAGGGGAGTTGCTCTCCATGACGATGGTGGTGATCGGCGCCAGCGTGGTTACCGTCGTCGGGCCCGACACCGCGGTTGTAGTCGTGGCGTATCCGGAAACGGAGAACGTAGTGGTGGCGGTCAGACCCTGGTACGAAACCGCAAATTCGACATCTCCCGGTGTGCTGATCGGAGAAGTGAACCGAGCGACAAGTGTGTTGCTGATCTCTCTGATGATCTCGTCGTAGAGGGTGGACAGTTCCTCGGGGTCAGGCGTCGACAGAAACAGGCCATTGCCAGCCTGGGCGATCTGCTCGACCGGATCGGGATTGAAGTCAGGAGACTCCAACGCAACGCCGAAGACCCGAACATCGCTCGAAGCAACGGCCGCAATCGCCTCGTCGAGTGTCGCCACCGAGGCGGTATCCTCGCCATCGGTCAACACAATCATATTGGGTAGAAGGCTTCTTGCGGATGCGGCGTCATACAGCTCAACACCCTTGATGACAGCGTCGTTGAACGCGGTCTCTCCCCCGGCTTCGATGCTGTCGATGCGGGCGATGAGCTCCTCGGTGTTGCTGGTGAACCCGGAGAGCACGAGAACCTCGTCTGCAAAAATGATGAGGGCTATCCGATCCTCGGCTCTGGCCTGGGTGACGAAGTCAGTTGCCGCTGCCTTGGCAGCCGCGATCGGATCGCCAGACATCGAGCCCGAGGCGTCGATGATCAGAACGACGCCCACAGGAAGGGTGGAGTCGCCAATGGGCACCACCTCGAGGTCGGTTACCGACTGACCATCCGCAGTAATCTCGAGTTGCGCCGGATCCGGCGCCGCCGGCAGGTTACGAAACTCGATGACCATCGTCGTCTGCCCGCCGGTCGGGTAGCGGGAGCCATTGATGTCGACGATCTCGACTTCCGCCTGCCCGGTCTGGGCATATGCCGGAAGGGCCCCCAGTACGAGAGCAACCAGAACGACGAGGGCTCGTCTCAACCTTTTCTCCGGGCGAACGGCTCGGGGTCGAAGAGGTCCGCCGGCAGCCTGATTCCCTGATCTGCCAGATCCTCAGAGAAGCTCGGCCGGATACCGGTCGCCTTGAGACGCCCCTTGTAGACGCCTTCGTCGTCGACACCCATCCCGTAGTCGAAGAGGAACAGGTCCTGGAGAGTGATGATCTCGCCCTCCATGCCCTCCACCTCGGTCACATGAGTAATACGACGCGATCCGTCCTTGAGACGAGAAACGTGGATGACCAGGTCGACAGCCGAGGCGATCTGCTCGCGAATAGCCCTGATCGGAAGGTCAAACCCGGCCATCATCACCATCGTCTCGACACGGGAGAGAGTGTCGCGAGGGCTGTTGGAGTGAACCGTCGTCAGCGACCCGTCGTGACCGGTGTTCATGGCCTGAAGCATGTCGAGTGCCTCTGCGCCACGCACCTCACCAACGACGATGCGGTCGGGACGCATACGCAGGGTGTTTCTGACAAGTTCGCGAATGGTGACGGCGCCCTGACCCTCGATGTTCGCCGGTCGAGACTCCAGGGTGAGCACATGCTCCTGGTGCAGTTGAAGCTCCGCAGCGTCCTCGACGGTAACGATGCGCTCGTCGCCGGGAATGTAGGCGGACACGACGTTCAGCGTCGT
>JAZFTN010000142.1:0-11394 GCA_036446715.1 Acidimicrobiia bacterium
CAGTGAGAGCCCCGAGAGGGTTGAGGCTTCGGCCGGGACTTCCTCGGGGTTTCTCGCATTCTCATTGGCGAAACGGCCGGATCGCGAAAAGAGAACCCAGTTCGCGAAAAACAATCAGGTTTCTGGCTTGTGGAAGGTATCGGGATGGTCTACTTTTCCGGTCACGTCGAAGGGGAAACCCTCCGACGAGCCAAAACGACGGGAGACCGGCGGGTTGGTCAGGCTGGAAGGTCGGGAAACCGGCCTGAAGGTCGAACCGGAGAGACGGGAAACCGGAAGGAAGGTTCAACCTGAAGCCGAAGGGAAACCGGAGGCGACGGGTGGTCGGCAGACCGAGCGGGGATCCTTCGGGATCGTCGAGCGGGCTGACGGCTAGCAGGCCGCAAGGTTTGCAACCTCCTCGGAAACGGGGAGAGCGGTCCTCGGATCGCACAGCCGCTGGCTTCGGCCAACGGCGAAACCCGATTGAAGTTCGGTCCCCGGCCGGACAACGAAAGGGATTGAGAACCCCGAGAGGGTTGAGGTTTCGGCCGAGGCTCCCTCGGGGTTTCTCGCGTCTGGACAGGCACGGTCCCAAGTCTCACCGTTAGGCTCCGCGGTTATGGGCTACCCCGAGCGTCTGCTCAGCTCCGGCGAGCAGATAGAAGCACAATTCCGCCCTCATTGGTCTCGCCTGCTCAGGGAAGGTCTCCTGGTTTTTCTTGGTGTGGTACTTGCAGGGCTCCTCCTCAGCGTGAGCACACCCGCCTGGGTCGTATGGCTTTTGATTGTGGGTGTGATCGCCCTGATCGCCAGAGGTGTGACTCGCTGGTTGACTACTCACCACGTCATCACAAATGAGCGGGTGATCTATCGAGCCGGTTGGATAGCCAAGCGCGGGAAGGAGATTCCCCTCGAGGTGATCAACGACGTCGCATTCAGCCAGACGATCTTCGAGCGCATATTCAAGACCGGCGACCTGTTGATCGAGTCGGCCGGGACCCATGGTCAGACCCGATACCGCGACATCCCATCGCCGGAGGAAGTCCAGTCGCTCATCTATCGCGTGCGTGAGAAGCGAAAGCTTCAGATGGAGGGTGGCGCCGCACCCCTGGCCTCCGAGTCGACTGCGTCTCAACTCGAAAAACTCTCCCGCCTCCACGACGAGGGGAAACTGACAGACCAAGAGTTCGAGACCGAGAAAACCAAGCTCCTTGGAGGTAGCTGATGCCACACATGCAGGACGACTTCCCGCTTCTGATGTCCACTCTCTACGACCATGCGGTATGGATCCACCCTGATCAGGAGATCGTCTCGGTCGAGTCGGACCGATCCATCTCTCGATCGACCTACGGGTCCACCGATGTTCGGGTGCGCAAGCTCGCCTCAGCGATGGACGTCTTGGGTCTGGGGATTGGGGATGCCGTCGGCACCTTCGCCTGGAACAACCAGCGACACCATGAGCTCTACTGGGCGACAGCGAACACAGGGCGCGTCTGTCACACGATCAACCTGAGATTGTTTGCCGACCAGATCGTCTACATCGTCAACCATGCCGAAGACGAGGTCATTTTTGTCGACCCGGATCTGGTTCCCCTCATTGCTCCACTCGCCGAGAAGCTGGAGACTGTTGAGACCTGGGTGATCTTGGGCGACCAGGCAAGTGATGCCCTTCCCGGCTCGATCGCCTACGAAGACCTGATTGGCGACCAATCTGAGCACGGCCAGTGGCCGCTTCTAGACGAGCGCTCTCCGATGATGCTTTGCTACAGCTCGGGCACGACCGGGCACCCCAAGGGCGTGGCGTACACGCAACGGTCCACCTACCTCCACACGATCTCCAACCTGGCCAACCTGGCAATGGGACCCACGGACAATGTCCTGCCAGTGGTTCCCATGTTCCACGCAGCAGCTTGGGGTTACACGTTCGAGGCAGTGACTCAAGGGGCCAAGCTCACATATCCGGGGCCGGACCTGTCGCCGGAAGGCATCGTCAAGCTCTTTGTCGACGAGAAGGTGACCTTTAGCGCCGGGGTCCCGACGGTCTGGCTGGGGATTCAGCAGTATCTGACCGCGAATCCAGACATCGACACTTCTTCGATCCGGGCTTTCCTCTGTGGCGGGTCGGCCGTTCCCAGGTCGATGATCGAGTGGTTTTGGACAGAGCGCAGTATTCGCCTGATCCAAGGATGGGGAATGACCGAGACCAACCCGATAGCCTCGACTGCGATACTCAAGCCGCATATGGAGGCCTGGGATCTGGATGACCAACTGGACCGATTGGAGACGGCAGGCATCCCCGTCACCGGTCTTCAGGTGAAGATCGTCGATGAGGAGGGGGAGGAGCTTCCTCAGGACGGGGAGGCTTTTGGCGAACTCTTGATCCGAGGGCCCTGGATCGCTGCCGAGTACTACAAGGACGACCGCACCGCCGAGTCGTTCGTGGACGGCTGGCTCAGAACGGGCGATGTCTGCAAGATCACACCCGAGGGTTATATCCGCATCACCGACCGGGCGAAGGATGTCATCAAGTCGGGAGGGGAGTGGATCTCCTCATTGGACCTGGAGAACGAGCTGATGGCTCACCCCCTGGTGGCCGAGGCGACCGTAGTCGGTTTGAAGCACGTCAAGTGGCAGGAGCGCCCCGCGGCGTTCGTGGTTCGGGCCGAGGGATCCGAGGTGACAGAGCAGGAGCTGCTGGACCATCTCAATGGACGGGTCGCCGACTGGTGGTTGCCCGACAAGGTGGTCTTCGTCGACGAGATCCCGAAGACGGGCACCGGCAAGTTCGACAAGAAGGTCGTCAGGAACGAGTACTCCGACCTGCTGATGGAGGCGTAGTGACGGCCACTGCCAGGTGGCGGTTGAGAAAATCGGTGATCTGGGGAACATAGGGGTCGAAGGGGCCCAGATCACTATGTCCGCCCCCTTCAACAATGACCACCTCGGCATCTGGCCTCGCTGCTGAGAGATCCTCCAGGCTTTGGATCGGAACCACCTCATCGGAATCGCCGTGTACCAGCATGAGGGGGGCCTTCACGGAGAGGATTCTGTGACGGGGAGCGAAGTCGTCGAATCGATATCCGATGAGCCGTTGGATATAGCTGAGCAGAAGATCCAGGAGTGGAGCCGGTATCCGGCTCATCTGCTCCCTCATCATCTCCCCGGGATGGGAGAAAGACGAGACCGACACCACTGCGGCCAGCCGATCGCTTCGAGAAGCGCTGAGGATTGCTGCGCCGGCTCCGACGGAGTGTCCGATGACACCGACCGAGGTCACATCCGGACGAGCGTCGAGCCATTCGGCTGCGACATCTAGGTCCTCGGCGAATCTGGGCATTGACATGAAACGGTCGTGCTCGGAGAACCCGTGGTTGCGGGCATCGAGGAAGAGGGCGTGATATCCGGCCCGGTGAAGATGTGGCGCCAGGGGAAGCATCAGGGCAGCGTTCCCACCCCAACCGTGGAGGACGACAACAGCGGGCGCGGTGCCCTCAACGGGGATGAACCAACCGTGGAGTCTGGTGCCATTGACGCTTTGCAGCCAGACCTGTTGTTCGGGTAATCCAAGATCGGTGGGGGACTGCTCGCTGGTCCTTTGCGGTGGGGCGAAGACGCGGGCAAGGATTCTCGGAAATGCGGAGAGAACACCGGCCACGATCAGGGGCGGTAGCCAGAGCCATCGTTTCACGCCGCTCAGGTTAGGAATCAGTGACTGATAGGCCGAACCTGGCCTCACTTCTCGACGTAGGGGCGACGCCACTCCGGAGCCTCGAATGGCGCCGCGAAGTAGGTGGTCTCCTCCGCGATGATGCCCTCGCGGATCTTGATGATGACGGCAACGTGAAACACCTCACCGTTGGGATAGCTGTATACCGCCTCGCCAACAAAAAATATCGCTACCAGCTACGAGGGTGGCCGTCAGTCGACTGCGACCTCGACCACCGGGTAGCCGTAACCAACGGAGGACCCACCACCGGGTAACACACCAAGCACCCTGGAAACCCACCCTCACACCAGACGGCGGCCACACCTGGCTCAGCCGGACGGGACACTAGGTGATCTCGACCAACTCACCGGAAGTCAGGTCGAGCACGAACTCCTTGTCGCTCTTGGAATCGGCGATGAAGTTGGCGAGCTGGGCGCCTTGTTTCCGCACTACCCACCAGGCATATTCTGGCTCGCTGCCGGTCATGAACTCTCTGCGGGCGCCGCGCGCCGCCTCGACTGCGGCTATCTCGTCCTCGAACTCTCCCAGATGACTTTCCATGGGTTCTGGCCTGCCCGGTCGTTCGATGAACTGAATCGCCTCAAACATGGGTTCCTCCTGAACCCATTGTACTCCTGGGGCGGGAACCATCGGGGTAGGCCCCTAAGCTCATTTCATGGGCTCGATCCACATGACCTGGGGTTTCATCGCCGCAGGGTTCAGCGGTGTGATCGGTCTCTGGGGTGTTCTCATGGCGAGACGAGAGAGGATCCCCAAGACGTTTTATTGGGCGGTTGGCGTCGCCATCGCAGGACTGCTCGCTCAGATCGTGATTGGCGTATATGTCATGTCCCGGGGCGTCGACCCGGGCAATCAGCATGTTTTCTACGGGATCGTGATAGCGGTGACTTTTACCTTCGTCTACATCTATAGGGTGCAATTCCGTAAACGTCCCGCGCTGTACTACGGCCTTCTCCTACTGTTCACGATGGGTCTTGGAATCAGAGGGATATTGACGTTTGGAGGCAATTTCTGATGTTGCTCGAAGGCAAGAAACTGCTCATCACCGGTGTGCTCACAGGCGACTCCATCGCGTGGCACGTCGCCCGCATTGTTCAGGAAGAGGGCGCCGAGATAGTTGCCACCGGTTTTGGCCGGGGTATGCGTCTCACCGAGCGATCCGTCAATCGACTCCCGGGACCATGTGATGTCTTGGAGTTGGACATCAACGATCAGGCACACGTTGATGCCCTTACCGCCGACCTGACCGACCGTTGGGGCAAGATCGATGGCGCTCTTCATGCCATCGCGTTCGCCCCGGAGGACGCCCTTGGGGGGAACTTCCTCAACACGCCGGCGGAGTCGGCGCAAACAACCTTCATCACTTCGGCCTTCTCCTACAAGACCCTTGCGGTGGCGCTGCTACCGCTGATGAAGGAAGCCGGTGGTGGGTCGCTCGTCGCGCTGGACTTCGACAACACCCGGGCCTGGCCCGCATACGACTGGATGGGCGTGGCAAAATCGGCGCTGCAAAGCGTGACCCGCTATCTCGCCCGTGACCTCGGGCCATTCAATATTCGGGCAAACGCAGTATCCGCTGGGCCGCTGAGCACGGTGGCGGCGAAATCGATCCCCGGCTTCGAACAGTTTGATGCGCTCTGGAGAAAGCGTTCGCCACTCGTCTGGGATGCGACCGATCCTGAGCCGGTAGCCCGAATGGTTGCTGTGCTTCTCAGCGACTGGGCGCCGATGACCTCGGGTGAGATCGTCCATGTCGATGGTGGGCTCCACGCCGTTGCCGCCGGGAGCGACGGCGCCTGAGTCCCCGTTAGGCCTGCGCCGGCATTGTGATCGGGAGGGGTAGCTCCACGATGAAGGTAGCCCCGCCACCCTCAGTCGTCTCGATTCGCACCGAACCGCTCATCGACTCGGTGAGGCTCTTCACGATAGACAGACCGAGACCCGTTCCGCCTTTGGATCTCGTATCGGACTGGTCCACCTGTATGAACCTCTCGAACACTCGCTCTCTATCGCTCTCCGAGACACCGGGGCCGTGGTCGACGACCGCCATGACGGCCTTGCCGGCTCGCTCCCATGCGAACAACTCGACAGCACTGTCAGGGGCGTACTTGGCTGCGTTCTCGACCAGGTTGATGAGAACCCGCGAGAGATGATCTCGGTCTGCCCTCACCTCCAATCCCTCGGGGTCGACGCTGATCGTCGGCTCGATTGAGACGACACGGTTGACCTCGTCCAAGATCTCGCGAATCGGGATCGCCTCGATATTCATCGGGATTGCCCCTCGATCGATCCTCGACACCACCAACAAGTCCTCAATGAGTCTCTGCAGGCGTCCGGCCTGGCGACGAGCACTGAGGAGTAGCTGCTGAGAGGTGGGCTCCGGCGGCGCCAACTCGGGGCGATTGACCGTGTCCAGCGACCCAATTATCGATGTGAGGGGGCTGCGCAGCTCGTGACTCACCGTCGAGACAAAGTCAGACTTCATTTGAGCAACCTCTTCGAGACGTCGTGTCATCTCCGCCTGGGCCTCATATCTCCCAATCTGGCTGAGGACAAGCCCTGCCGGGGCCGCCAGTGAGCCCAACTGCTCCAACTGGTCTTCCGTGAAGTCGTTGGCGTAGGGATCGCCCACCACGATGATGCCCACTCTCATGGATTCCACCTTGAGAGGGGCCACCAGCGCCTGTTTCAGGCCAAGCTCCTTGAGCAAGACATGGGAGTCGGTTTTGTTGTCGACTTGCCTGACCAGTATTGGTTTGGCGGCGCGATAGGTCTGAGCCACGACACTCGTCGAGTTTATGTCGACCGCTATTTCCTCGGTTTCAAGCGGGTATCCGTTGACCCAGATTGGACTCATCACCTCGAGATGTGCCATTTCGGCGTCGTGAAGAAGAACCACCCCCACCTGGGCGTCGAGGTATTTGCAGATGGTCCCGATCAGGTGGGGGACGATCTCCGAAAGGGACTCGGCGCGAGCCAGAGTGGCGCTGACCGCGTAGAGACGCTCAAAGTCGAGACGCTGAACCTCGAGCTTGCTCTCCTTTCCTGCCGAGACGAGGGCTTCTTTCTCAAACTCAAAACCGACCAGGGCAGTCGAGGCAGCGACAACCAGGACGGTCAGGACCGGGGCAAGCACGTCTGGAATGGCATCGGCCAGTCCAAGGGTGAAAGCGATGTAGGAGATGGCAATCCCGATGGTCACGGTGATGATTGCGTGGGTCCACCACGTGAGGAGAAGACCTGATACCGCAGCAATGCCAAACAGGATCGGCTGTGCAGTGGCAGTTAGTTCGGGGATGGTGGCGAGTGCCGTGATGCCGACGATGAGAGCGAGTAGCCAGCCGGCGGAGATCCATGGGGCCGCCCCGGTCGCCATGAGGCCTTCCCATCGTATCGCTGCCGACGAAACCAACAGGACAGCCAAACCTGCCATTGGTATGTAGAAGGCCGGCAGTGCGAAGATCTCACTGCGAACCGCCTGAGCGCCGATGATGATGAGAACCACCCAAGCCACAGCAGACGCACGACGAAGCAATGAGGCCCGAAACCGGGCCATCGCCTCGTGGATCGTCGGTTGGATGTCTTCGGTGGTCATTGGTTTGGCGTCTTCTCCCTGTATTCTCGGCGCTTCTCCCTGTCAGATCGAGGATTGATCTTTGGCTTTACGGTCATTCGTTGACGGCGCAGTGTTTGCCGAGGTGTTCGGCGAAGGACCGCCACGTGTTCTTGCCCTCCATGGGTGGGGTCGGCACGGAGCCGATTTCAAGAACAGCCTGACGGGTGTTTCAGCCTTTGCCCCGGACCTTCCGGGCTTTGGTGCGTCACCTCCTCCCGCCGACGTGATTGGCGCCGAGGGTTATGCAGACATTCTCTCTGAGATGCTGTCGGAGTTCGATAGGCCTCCCGTCCTGATCGGTCATTCCTTCGGCGGCAGAATCGCGGTGTGTCTCGCGGCGCGGTTCGCGGACGAGATCGGCCCGGTCATCCTCACGGGTGCGCCGGTCGTTCGATCGGGGGTTGTTCGACGGCCGAAGATGTCCTACAGGATCGTCAGATCGCTCAACAGGATCGGCATCGTTTCAGATCGGCGCATGGAGAGTCTTCGCAGGCAAAGTGGATCCGATGACTACAGATCGGCGACCGGCGTCATGCGGGACATTCTGGTGAAGGTGGTGAACGAGAGCTACGAACCGCAGCTGAGGGATATGCATTCCCAGGTCGTGCTGCTCTGGGGTGAGTTGGATGACGAGGTACCCGTCTCGGTGGCTGAGATGACTGCCGGCGTCATAGACCAGGCCGAAGGTGACGTGGACCTGAGGGTGCTCGAGGGCGTGGGACATCACGTCCCCATCGAAGCCCCGGAGGAATTGCGCAAGGCAATAGATTCGGTCATGGAATGACCTGGGTGCTTGCGGCCGTATGTGGGGTCGCCTCGATCCCCGCGGGTCTTCGCTGGCTACGGATCGCGCAGCGGGAGCACTATCTCGCGCCCTCCGTCAGTCGGTTTGCGTGGCGATGGTGGACCAACGGGTCATCCAACCTCGGGTTGTTGGCCCTTGGGTTGGTCGGCATCATCGGGACGTTCTGGAACCCCTGGTTCGGATTCCTGGTGCCGATGGCGCAGTTCGGTCCCATCGGCCTTTCTGTCGAGGGCAAGACGAGTGCGCTGGCTTGGACGGACCGAATGAGGCGGGTGGCTCTCGTCTCCGGTGCTGTCCTCGTCGGTATCTACTACTTCGGTGGGAGATCGGGAACGCCGGTCATGATCGTTGTCGGGCTATTCGCCCTGCCCCTCATCGTCGACTTTGCTCTTCTAGCGCTCAAACCGTTGGAGGGTCTGCTCGGCTCGAAGTGGGTAGCTAAAGCTGGCCGCAAACTCGAGGCAGTCAGAGCCGAGGTGGTGGCAATCACCGGTTCGTACGGCAAGACGACAACCAAGAACTATGTGGCACATCTCCTCGACGGGACGAAACGAACGGTGGTCAGCCCTGCCTCTTTCAACAACCGAATGGGGCTGGCACGGGCCATCAATGAGAGCCTTACTCCGGGTACCGAGGTGTTCGTCGCCGAGATGGGTACCTATGGCCCCGGTGAGATAGCAAAGCTGTGCGAGTGGATTCCGCCGCGGGTGGCGGCAATGGTCGCCATCGGCCCCGTCCATCTCGAGAGGTTTCGAACCGAGGAGCGCACCGTCTCGGCCAAGGCCGAAATCCTCGAGAAGGCAGAGGTTGGTGTGATCTGTGTCGACCACCCTCTGCTGGCCCAGCTTGCCAAGGAAAAAGCCGAGGTGATGAGCATCATCGAGGTCTCTACAGGCAATGACGGGCGGGTTGTGGTGGCCGACGGTTCCATTCGACTGGATGGAAGGGTGATCGCATCGGTTCCCGACGATGTGTTCCCGGCGAATTTGGCTGTGGCCATAGGCATCTGTCTGGCCCTCGGCGTCGACGTTGAGGCCTTGATTGCGCGCTCGGCCACACTGCCGGTTACCGATCACCGTCAAACGGTCACTGTCTCCGAATCGGGGTTCTCGATCGTCGATGACACATTCAATTCCAATCCGGCCGGTGCCAGTAGGGCTCTCGAGTTGCTCCAGAACGTGGGGAGCGCAGGGAAATTGGCCGTGGTGACACCGGGGATGGTCGAGCTCGGGCCGGTTCAGGCGAAGGAAAACAAGGCGTTCGCTTCGGCTGCCGGCGGTGTGGTCGACTATTTCATCATCGTGGGCAAGACCAACCGTGAGGCTCTGGTCCAGGGTTCTGCCAACGGTCGGGCGTCGGTTACCGTCGTGGACGATCGGGAGGAGGCCGTTGCATGGATCCGGGGAACCCTCGGACCGGGCGATGCAGTTCTCTACGAGAACGATCTCCCCGATCACTACCCGTGAGAGTCAATACCGGTCACTACCCGTGAGAGTCACTAGATGAGCAAGCCAGCAGTTGTATTCGGGGGACCGTCGGATGAGCATGACATCTCGGTCCTGACCGGTCTCCAGGTGGCACGCGCCCTCGGGGACGTGCATGCTGTCTACTGGTCGAAGTCCGGTGAGTGGTATCTGGTCGGGTCCGATCTCGAAGCAAGGGACTTTGCCGACGGTGTGCCTGCCAAGGCTCGGGAAGTCTCGTTTGTCGTCTCCCCGGGGCGGGGCTTTGTCGTCAAGAAGGGACCCCTCGACCTCAGTGTGGTGTTCATCGCATGTCATGGCGGCCCCGGCGAGGACGGGACACTTCAAGGCCTGCTCGACCTTGCCGGGCTTCGTTATACGGGACCGGGCCAGGCGGCGTCCGCCCTGGGCATGGACAAGCTCGCATTCGGGGCCACCATGGCTTCGGCGGGTTTGCCAACGCTTCCTCGGACCATGGTCTCCACCGGCATGGAGCTTGCCCCCGAGTTCCCCTCTCCGTACATCGTCAAGCCTCGATTCGGCGGGTCGTCCATAGGCATAGAAGTGGCTGACGACTGGGCCACGGTCCTGGCCCTGAAGCGATCGTCGAGTTTTCTCGACCGGGGAGCGGTCATCGAGCCCTTTCTCGTCGGTAGCCGGGACCTTCAGGTGGCGGTCCGCACTCATCCCGAGTGGCAGATGTCGGCGATCGAGGCCCCGGCGCGATCCGACGGCGGGATTTACTCCTACGACCAGAAGTACCTGGCCTGGGGTGGCGAGGCGAGTAGCGGCCGCCAACTCCCGGCGTCACTCGATGAGAGTCTCGAGAAGGCAATACACGAGTTGTCTCGACGCGTCACCGAAGTGGCCGATCTACGGGGGATCGCCCGAATCGACTACCTCGAGAATGACGGAGAGCTGGTAGTGAACGAGGTCAATACGATCCCGGGGTCGATGGCGGCGTACCTGTGGGTCCAGCCACCGCTCACCCGGCGTCAGCTCTTCGAGGACATGGTGGCTGAGGCAGGGAGCGCGCCAACAAGAGTGTTCTCGGTCGCTGGAAGCGATGGCACCGCATTACGCAGTGCCGGGACGATCGCCTCCAAACTTGGCTAGTTGAGTTCCTTGTCTGAGATCTAGAGGTGCACTACCGGGCAGGTGAGAGTGCGCGTAATGCCGTCTACTGCCTGGATCTTGGCTACTACGAGTTTGCCGAGTGAGTCGACGTCCTCGCTGTTCGCCTTGACGATGACGTCGTACGGACCGGTCACGTCGTCGGCGCTCTCGACGCCGATGATCTCGCGTACTTCTTCTGCCACGACGGCGGCCTTGCCGACCTCCGTCTGGATCAGGACATAAGCCTGGACCAACTGAGCCTCCTAACGCTCTCTGGAGCGAGCGACACTAGTGGATCAGTAACCGTCCTGTCCCAGCCGAAGCGACGAGACGAAGGTGCGACCGTCGTCTTCGACGGAATCGAACAGGACACGCTGCCCTTGACGGAGCGTGCGGAACACTGACCCCTCGAGTGAGCCTGGTCGAAGATATACCTCTGAGCGGTCGATGTCGCGAACCACGATTCCGGCACCGGTCACGGGGTCGTAGGTCTTGACGACGCCCTGATCCATCGTTTCAGGCCTTGACTACTTTGCCCGCCCGAATGCACGAAGTGCAGACACGGGCCTTGCGGGTGTTGGAACCGTGCTTGACGCGGATCTTCTGGATGTTGGGCAGCCAGCGGCGGTTGTTGCGTTTATGGGAGAAGCTCACGGACTTGCCGTAGCTCGGCTCCTTGCCGCAG
>JAZFTN010000143.1:0-5127 GCA_036446715.1 Acidimicrobiia bacterium
GTGGCTCCAACGTGCAGTTCGCCGTAGATCCGAAGACGGGTCGGCGACTGGTCATCGAGATGAACCCTCGCGTGAGCAGATCGTCCGCCCTTGCCTCCAAGGCGACCGGATTTCCCATCGCCAAGATCGCCGCCCTCCTCGCGGTCGGCTACACGCTCGACGAGATACCCAACGACATCACGGGAGCGACTCCCGCGTCCTTCGAGCCCGCACTCGACTATGTCGTGGTGAAGATCCCGAGATTCGACTTTGCCAAGTTCCCCTCCGCGCCAAAGAGGCTGGGCACGTCAATGAAGAGTGTTGGTGAGGCAATGGCGATAGGTCGGACCTTTCCGGAGGCTCTTCAGAAGGCTTTGCGAAGCCTCGAGAACGGGCGGGCCGGGCTCAACGCTGACGCGCTGGAGGATCGGGTCGTTTCTCTCGACGATGACGAACTAATGGAGATGGTGAGGGTACCCACACCGGATCGGGTCTTTGCCATGGGTGAGGCGTTGCGCCGCGGATGGACCGTCGAGGACATATCGGAGGCTTCGATGGTCGATCCCTGGTTCGTAGACCAGATGGGCGAAATCGTGGAGGTCAGGGAGGTGCTCGAAACGTCCACCGACGTCGAGATTCTGGCTGAGGCCAAGAGATACGGTTTCTCCGATCGTCAGATCGCCCATTTGTGGGGTCGCGAGGAGATCGATGTGCGGGAGTTGCGGAGATCGGCCGGCATCGTTCGTACATTCAAGACCGTGGACACCTGCGCCGCCGAGTTCGAGGCGCTGACGCCATACATGTACGGCACTTTTGAAGAAGAGAGCGAAGTCAGGCCATCCGAGAAGCCGCGTGTCGTGGTACTCGGATCCGGGCCCAACCGCATCGGACAGGGGATCGAGTTCGACTACTGCTGTGTGCATGCGAGTTTTGCGCTGCGCGACGCCGGCTACGAGACGGTCATGATCAACTGCAATCCCGAGACGGTCTCGACCGATTACGACACATCTGATCGTCTGTACTTCGAGCCTCTGACCACGGAGGATGTGCTTGCCGTCATCGACGCCGAAAAGCCCGAGGCGGTGATCGTTCAGCTAGGAGGCCAAACGCCCCTCAATCTCGCCGAGGAGCTCGCCAACGCGGGAGTGGTCATTGCCGGGACTTCGCCGGCGTCCATCGCTCTTGCTGAAGACAGGGAGCAGTTCGCCGAGATCTGTCGCAATCTCGGGCTCAAACAGCCCCCTGCCGGCTCGGCAACATCGGCTGCGGAGGCTGACGATGTCGTGGATCAGATTGGCCTACCGGTGATGGTCCGACCCTCGTTTGTCCTCGGGGGGCGCAAGATGAAGGTGATCTACAGCCCGGAGGAGTTGGGCGCCTACGTGAGAGAGATCTACGGAGAGGGTGATCCCGAGGTCGTCTCCAATCCGATTCTGATCGACCGTTTTCTCGAGTCGGCTGTGGAGGTGGACGTCGATGCGGTTTTCGACGGGCACGAGCTTTTGGTAGGAGGAGTCATGGAGCATGTCGAAGAGGCTGGTATCCACTCCGGCGACTCAGGGTGTGTCACTCCGCCGCCGACCCTTTCGGACGAGGCACGAAAGGAGATACTCAGGGCGACCGGGGAGCTGGCGTCTGCGCTCGCCGTTCAGGGTCTCATCAACATCCAGTTCGCCGTAAAGGGTGATGACACCTACGTCCTCGAGGTAAACCCGAGGGGAAGCCGCACCGTGCCGTTCATCTCAAAGGCGAAGGGGATTCCGCTCGCCCGTATTGCCGCCAGAGTCATAATGGGCTCCACAATCGAGGAGCTTCGGTCTGAAGGCTTGATCCCCGAAAGGCGAGTCGGCTCCGATTTTGTCGCGGTAAAAGAGGCCGTTCTCCCTTGGGACCGCTTTCCTGAGGAGGATTCGATTCTCGGTCCGGAGATGAGAGCTACGGGTGAAGTGATGGGGATCGGTTCCGATGTGGGTGTCGCCTACGGCAAGGCATTGCTTGGCGCAGGTCATGTGCTCGCCGATCGAGGAAGGGTGTTTCTCTCGTTTGCAGATAGAGACAAGCCGATGGGACTTGCCGTTGCTCAGGCTTTCACCCTGCTCGGTTTTGACCTGGTCGCAACCAAAGGCACAGCGCGTTTTCTCCACCACCATGCGATCGAAGCCGAGGCTGTGAACAAGATCGGGGAGGGCTCCCGTGACATAGGTGAGCGGCTCGAGAACGGTGAGATCCAGCTTGTCGTCAACACGCCCCGCGGCGGGAGGGCGCGTTCAGACGGATCAAAGATCCGTCGGTCTGCCCGGCGACATGCCGTTCCCTGCGTCACGACCATCCAGGGTGGGCTGGCGGCCGCCCGGAGTTTGCGGGCAGGCCCGGGTGCCATCAACCGTCCGAGGAGCTTGCAGGAATGGCATCGCGGTCGTTAGCCACCTCCGTCGGAGGTTTCGCCCTCAGATCACCTCTGATAGCCGCGTCGGGAACCGTCGGATCTGTTTGGGAATGGGCCGAAGTGGCGGACGTTCGACCCTATGGGGCCGCGGTGGCCAAATCGGTCGCTCCGGAGGCGTGGCAGGGACGACCGGCTCCCCGACTGGCGCCGACCACCACGGGAATGCTGAACTCCGTCGGGATTCAGAACCCGGGTATCACCAACTGGGTTGACGCCATGAAGCCGCGAATACCCGGACTTCGGGTCCCGGTTTGGGGATCCGCTGTTGCAAACACCGCCGACGGCTTCGCCCTCGTGGCAGAAGGCCTGGTTTCGGCCGGGGTCACCGCCGTCGAAGTCAACCTCTCCTGTCCGAATCTGGATGATGGGGAGATGTTCTCCTTCACAGCAGACCGCAGCCGTGACGTGATCACGGCTGTGAGCGAAGCCGTCGACGTTCCGGTTGGCGCCAAGCTGTCACCCAACACACCCGATATCGTCGGCGTCGCCGGGGTATGTCGTGATGCTGGTGCTGGCTTTGTCGTTCTCACGAACACCGCATTCGGGTTTGGGCTGTCGGTCTCAGATCGAAGGCCTTTGCTCTCGGGCGGGGTGGGTGGATACAGCGGTCCCGGGCTGAAACCGCTCTCCCTTCGCTGCGTATACGAGGTCGCCAGGGCAATCCCGGACCTGGGGATCGTCGGCTGCGGAGGAATCTCAACCGGCGCAGACGTTGTGGAGTATCTCATGGCGGGAGCATCGGCGGTCGAGCTCGGCACCGTCCATCTCGCCGAGCCAAAGGCGGGGATCCGGATAACGAAGGAGCTCGTAGAGCTCATGGCAAGACTTGGAGCCGAAAGCGTGGTCGACCTGGTGGGGACGGTTGAGACGTGGTGAATCCGATTCTGGTGGCTCTCGATGTTCCCAGTCTGACTCAGGCCGAAAGCCTGGCCAGGTCCCTCAAGGGCCATGTCGGAGGATACAAAGTGGGTTTGGAGCTCCTCATGGGTGAAGGACCCGAGTCTGTTTCCCGAATAGCCAAGATCGGGCTGCCGGTGTTTGCCGATGCCAAGCTTCACGACATCCCGAACACCGCCGAGCGAGCTGCCCGGCAGCTAGCGGCTCACGGAGCTCGGTGGGTCACCGCTCATGCATCAGGCGGAAGCCGGATGATCGAGGCGGTCGCATCGGGGCTCACCTCCGGGTCGAAAGACGGGAAGGTGGGCGTCCTGGCCGTCACTGTGCTCACTTCGCTCGACCAGACCGATCTCGCGGCTCTCGGCGTGTCTGGCTCCGTGCAGACCCGCTCTGTCGAGCTTGCTCGACTGGCCAGGAACGCCGGAGCTGAAGGTGTGATCTGCTCACCGCTGGAGGTGGGCGCTTTGAAGGGGCTGTTCCCGGGGTTTCTTGTGGTAACTCCGGGCATCCGGCCGGCCGGGTCCGACCAGGGCGACCAGAAACGCACAGCAACCCCGGTGGGGGCGCTCCGTGCCGGAGCCGACTTCATCGTCGTGGGGAGAGCCATCACCGGGGCATCGGACCCGGTTGGGTCGGCAGCGTCCATCGTGGAGTCACTGCGCTCGGCGACGCTGCTCTAGCGCTCTGGCTATGGTCGCTGGTGTGGTCCGGCGCAGCCCGGACGAGAGCGAGGAGTCACACAAGCATGGCACAGCCACCACAGCTGACCCAAGAGCAGCGAATGAAGGCCCTTGAGAAGGCCGCCGAAGCACGACGGGTTCGAGCAGAGGTCAAGGAGCTTCTCAAGACGGGTTCCATGACGCTCTCTGAGCTATTCGACAAAGCCGACGCCGAGGAGCTGTTAGCCGGGTTGAAAGTGGCGTCCCTGATCGCGGCGATGCCCGGTACGGGGAAGATCAAGGCCAAACGTCTCATGGAATCGATCGGGATCGCTGAGAATCGGCGAATCCGAGGTCTGGGAGACAGACAGAAAGCGTCGCTGCTCGCAGAGTTCTCCTAAGTGCCCCGAGCACTGAGTTGACCGGGCGGATCATCGTCATGTCCGGGCCTTCGGGTTCCGGAAAGACCAGCATCATCAGAAGATTGCTCGATCGCATCGACATTGCCTTCTCCGTCTCGGCCACCACCCGTTCGCCACGCCCCGGTGAGACCCAGGGCGTCGACTACGACTTTGTCACCACAGAACAGTTTGAGGAGTTGATCGCCTCAGATGCTCTTCTGGAGTGGGCGATTTACAACGGAAACCACTACGGGACGCCCGCCGGTCCGGTCGAAACGGAGATCGCGTCCGGAAGGGACGTGCTGCTGGATATCGAGATCGACGGCGCACGACAGATTCGGGCACAACGACCTGACGCCCTCATGATCTTCGTGTCTCCGCCCTCGACGGAGGTGCTCTCCCAGAGGTTGCGATCCAGAGGGGACACGGCAAGCGACGACATCGCTACTCGCTTGAAAATCGCCGAAATCCAACTCGAAGAAGCACCGAGCCTGTTTGACCACATAGTGGTCAACGACCTTCTGGATCGGGCGGCCCAGAAGGTCGCGAATCTGATTATTGGCTCCCGATGAGGTAGCCTTGGGTTCTCATCACCCCAAAGGAACCAATGAAAATCGAAGACGTCATCGACCAGATCGGCAACAGATTCGCCACTGTTGTGGTGTCGGCTCGTCGTGCCCGCCAGATCAACAGCTACTTTCATCAACTCGGTGTCGGTTACGGAGAGTTCGTGCCCCCACAGGTG
>JAZFTN010000144.1:0-2866 GCA_036446715.1 Acidimicrobiia bacterium
CTTGGCCTTCACAACCTCGAACAACCCTTCCAACGAAACGATGAGCAGGTCGGCCGCATCTCTGAGAAAGACGCCACCGGCGGTGTCGAGGACGTCGGAGGAGGTGAGTCCGTAATGAACCCAACCGGCTGCCCCCGGTCCCGCTTCGCTGCCGAGCAGATCCACAAACGCTGCCAAGTCGTGGTTGGTTATTGCTTCGCGATCGGCCACTTCGCCCGGAGTAGGGCATCTGGCGGAGCGCGTCATCGCGGCTGTCCCGCTGGGCACCTTGCCCAGTTGCTCCCATGACTCGAGGGCGAGGACTTCGACTTCCTTCCACGTCTCGAGCTTGTTCTGTTCTGCCCAGATCGCTCCCATCTCAGGGAGGGTGTAGCGCTCGATCATGGGTCTGATGATGCCACGCCGGTTAGCGTCGCCGTTCGATGCGACGGATCAGCAGGAGTCAGGCCAGGCGGTATGCCCTTGCGGCACAGGGTTTCATCGAAGGACGTCCCGGCGGGCGTGTTGATATCCGGCATTTTCGCAAGGTCGTGAGTCGTGTCGGGTTGATCCAACTCGACTCCGTGAATGTCTTCAGCCGGGCTCACTTCATGCCCTTCTTCTCCCGGCTGGGCTCCTACGACAGGGATGCCCTCGATGCGTGGCTCTGGCGATCGGGAGAGATGTTCGAGTACTGGGGTCACGAAGCGTCCTTGATCCCTGCCGATCAGCACCGGCTATTCCGGTGGCGCATGGATCAAGAGCTCAACTGGAAGGCGATGAAGAGTTTGCAGGAGCAGCAACCCGGGTACATCGATGAAGTGATGAGCCAGGTCGAGGTAAGCGGGCCTTTACGGACCGGAGAACTGGAAGACCCGGGGGAGAGACAGAACAGGACGATGTGGAACTGGTCGCACGGCAAGCTCGCCCTCGAGGTCCTCTTTCTCCAGGGCAAGGTGACCACTGCGGATCGTCCCAACTTCACACGGATGTATGACGTCACCAATCGGGTCATCGCGCCGGAGCACCTGGGCGAACCGGAGCTGGGTGGCGATGACGCTCAAGCGGCGCTCTTGGTACAGGCTGCTCGATCCATGGGAGTCGCCACCGCCGACGACCTGGGCGATTACTACCGGATTCGTATTCCGCTGGTACGGCCGCTGGTCCAAGGGCTGGTGGACCGTGGGGAGTTGGTGGAGGTCGAGGTCGAGGGATGGGATAAGCCCGGCTATCTCTATCCCGATGCGACCCTCCCCCGATCGGCACGGGGAACGGCGCTGCTCTCGCCTTTCGACTCTCTTGTCTGGTACCGGCCGAGGACGGAGCGGCTCTGGGACTTCCACTACCGGATAGAGATCTATGTGCCGGAGCCAAAGCGGGTCTTCGGCTACTACGTCCTTCCCTTTCTCCTCGACGGCGACCTCGTTGCAAGGGTGGATCTGAAAACCGATCGTAAAGCTGGTGTTCTTCGGGTCAGGGGAGCTTTTGCCGAGCCGGGCGCCGACAAGGTCGCGGTGGGCAGGGCTCTCCGTGACGAGCTGGAGCTGGTGGCCACCTGGTTGGGTATGGGAGACGTGGAAGTGGCCAAAAACGGAAACCTTGCATCCGTTTTGTGAAGATTCGCGCGGCCATAACCCGCGTAGATCTTCACAAAACGGTCAGGTGAAGGCGTTGAGGCCGGTAATCGCCTCACCCATCACCAAGGTATGGATTTCGTTGGTGCCCTCGTAGGTGTAGACCGTTTCCAAGTTGGCCATGTGTCGAAAGATGGGGTACTCGAGGGTGATTCCGTTGGCGCCGAGAATCGAACGACCGGTCCTGGCGACGTCGAGGGCGTTGCGCACGTTGTCGAACTTGCCAAACGAGACCTGTTCCGGGGTGAGCGTGCCCTCGTCCTTGCGACGACCCAGGTGAAGGGCGACAAGGGTCCCCCGCTGTACCGCCACCATCATGTTTACGAGTTTTCGCTGTGTGAGCTGAAAAGAGGCGATAGGCACGTCGAACTGCACACGCTCCTTGGCGTAGGCAAGGGCGGTCTCGTAGCACGACCTCGCAGAACCCATCACCCCAAAGGCGATGCCGAAGCGGGCCTCGTTGAGACATGAGAGAGGTCCTCGCATCGAAGCGACGCCGGGGAGGACGAAGTCGTCGGGCACCCGAATGTCGTCGAGCACCAATTCCGATGTGACGGATGCGCGTAGGGACGCCTTCTTCTTGATCTCCGGGGCCGAGAAGCCGGGACTGTCGGTAGGGATGATGAACCCCCGAACCCCGTCGTCGGTTTGGGCCCAGATAATGGCGATGTCGGCGATCGAGCCGTTGGTGATCCACATCTTGGAACCGTTGACGATCCAGTCCGAGCCGTCACGGCGAGCGTTGGTCCGCATCGACGAAGGATCGGATCCCGAGTCTGTCTCGGTGAGCCCGAAGCACCCGATCACCTCGCCACTGGCCATCTGAGGAAGCCAGGTTTGCTTCTGCTCTTCCGAGCCGAACTTCCAAATGGGGAACATCGCCAGAGAGCCTTGGACCGACACGAAGGATCGAATACCTGAGTCGCCGGCCTCCAGTTCGAGAGAAGCGAGCCCGTACGCGGTGGCCGACGTGCCGGCGCAGCCATAACCTTCGAGATGCATGCCGAACATCCCGAGGTCACCGAAGGCTTTCGCCAGGTCGGCGTGGGGGATGACCCCTTCGTCCCACCAGTCTCCAACGTTGGGGGTGATCTCCTTTTCGACAAAGGTGCGCACGGTGTCGCGGAGAAGTATCTCCTCGTCGGACAGGAGTGAATCGATGTCGAGGAAGTCGTGCGGGTCGGGTCTGTCGAATGAGATCTCGCTCATATCAACCTGATGGTATCGGGCAGCACAGCCGGTTAGCCAGCCAG